>NZ_OBDX01000067.1:0-5094 GCF_900215185.1 Pseudomonas sp. LAMO17WK12:I10
GGCGTCCTCGGGAAAAACAGTCCGACATCGTTTGAACCGAGGTGGAAATCGATCTGCGAACAACGCCCTGTGGACTATTGCAATGGTGCGCATGCGTGGCGACCCCAAAACCCAATGCTATGTCGCCCGGCGTAGTGCTCAAGGTCTGTCTTCCAAAGAAATCCAGCGCTGTTTGAAGCGTTACCTCGTCAGGGAACTCTACCCTTTGATCTTGGCGGATTTAGCTGAATCGGCTCGATCTTGTTGACATAGGAGCGTCAACGCGCCGATGGAGCGCGTATTGCGCAGTTTGAAAACTGAATGGATCCCGGTCTTGGGTTATCGAACTGCGCAGGAAGCACAACGCGATATCAGTCACTTTTTGATGCATCGGTACAACTGGATTCGGCCTCACCAATTCAACGATGGGATGGCGCCAGCGCGAGCCGAGGAAAAACTTAACGTCGTGTCCGGGATTAGTTGACCACTACAGTTAATGTTTCAATGTGGCGTAGAAGTGGGTGGGTTATCAACTCTATTTCTCCAGTCTGTTGCATATTTTTTATAGTTTTATAGGTATCGATACTCTCTTCTAGGGAGGGCTTTCTATCGTGTCCCAGTAGATGGCAGGGAAAATGCCGGCGCTACGGAAGTATTTTAATAATTAATATTTTTAGTGCTAGGGGGGAGGCGGACGTCGCTGTCAACTTCTTTGTATGTATTTCAATCGAGATGTTTTAGGTCGATTTTTAGTTGCCGGCGCTGCGGATTGAATCGTTTCGTACGCATGGTTTCTGCTGTCGCGAAGGGCAGTGATGCCAGCTAGTCGGGGAAGGCGTCTGCCGTCGGTGGTTCGTTACTAGAGATAGGGCGGGTCGAAAAAGATAGTTAAATTGGCGCCGCAATGAGGCGGTATTTGCAATTGCATGCATGGTGCGAAAGGGGCCATTGTTTAGTCGGCGTAGCCATTTAGAAGTGGATCGTAATTTCCTAGGGGCTGTATTTAAGATGTTCGAGATTCTCTGTTGAGGATGCGCATTCATGCGTTGTCAAGATATGAAAATAGTACAAGCTCTGCGTGTTCCCCTGTGGCCGCTATTGATAGTAGTCGGGTTCGCGTCAGGGGGCGAAGCTTCAGGCTTAGAGCAAGCTTCTCAGTTCGATTTGAAATACCTAGTTCGGCAGGCAGTTGATCAGCATCCTCAGATCATGGCGAGCAAGGCCTCGGTTGACAGGGCGGGTGCAGATGTAGAAAGCGCACGTTGGCAGTTCTATCCCGTTCCTTCGCTGGGGGCAGAGCGATTGCATGGGAAAAATCAAACGTCGTTTTCATTGAGGCAGCCAATCTGGACGGGCGGGCGGCTCACTTCTGATCTGGCGGTCGCGAATGCGAGGCGTGATGTTGCTCTCATGTCGGTGGGTGAGGTGCAGCATGAGCTGGCTTCTCGAGTCGCGTCTGCGTGGGCTGGCGTAATGTCTGCGACAGAACAGCTTGACGCTATACGCTGGGGAATTGTCGAGCTCAAAGAGTTAGAGGCCATGATGGAGCGGCGTCAGAGGTCAGGGCTGTCTGCTGAGGCTGAGTTGGACCTGTTGCGTTCTCGTCTGGCTCAGGCTCGCAGTGACTTGTCGGCTGTGGAAGCAGAGCTGCAGATAGGGATGGAGCAACTTTCTCAATTAACAGGTGAACCATTGAAAGTTCAGCAGCTCGTGCGGTTGGCTGTGAAAGAAGAGCATTTAGATGTAGCGCAAAGCGAGGTGGCTATGTGCGCCACCAATTTTAGTCCGGTGCTTGGAAAGCTGGCCGCTGAGATGGATGCAGCCGACGCGCATGTTAAGCAAGCGCGCGTGCAAGCCATGCCCACTGTCTTTGTGCGTTATGACTACCAGCAGGGGCAAATAGATGGCGCGCGAGAGCCCGGTGGACGAGTAGTGTTTGGTGTAGAGCAATCATTCGGAGCGGGCCTTTCGTTCTTTTCTGGTGTGCGATCTGCGGAGTCTGGTCGGGAAGTCGCGAGTGAAGCCTATCAGGCGGCGCGGCGTGACGTGACGGCGCAAGCTGTAGCCGATGCTCAAGGGTATATGGCTGCTTGGAGACGCGCTCAGGAGGGGGCGGAAAACTTGATTGGGGTGGAACGGGTATCAGAGTCCTACCACCGTATGTTTTTGGCAGGAAAGAGAGGTTGGCTTGATCTCTTGAATATGATCCGTGAGCGTACAGATGTTGCACGATCGCTTGCGATCGCGCGTTCAAGTGCGGCGTATTACGCATTTCGCATCAAGCTGCAGTGTGGAGAAATTTTGTGAAGCGTAATGGCAAGGGCGAAGAAATCCCTCTAGGGGATGAGAAGGGTGCATCGTTAGCTGCGCAATCCGCAAATATGAGTATCGGTGCGGCAGATGCAAAAGATACTAATGGTACTAATGGTCAGTTTTCTCATGATTTGATCTGGCTGGGAGAGCGGCTTGTTTCTGCTACGGTTTGTCGGGGGCGGTTCAACCGTCGAGATCGGAAAAGGCTTTCTGTTCTGGCGGGCTCTTCCGAGAGCGGGGCGTCTGCGAGGGCAGTTCTCGAGCTGTGCAAATGTTTGGGATTGATGGTTACCCGTTGGCGTGTAGAACCGGACGAAACGGATCTCCCAATGGTTGTTTTGGTGCCAGCGACGGGCTACAAATTTATATATGGGCGCGCTCGCGATGGCGCGTGGCTGGTCGAAGGTAGCGGGGGGCGAGAGCGTGTTTCAGAGTGGCCCAAAGGTGTTGTATTTCTTCCAATAAAAGTGCCAGAGGAGCTTCCCAAGGCTCTGAGTGCGCGCTCCATGTTTTTTCGTATTTTTCGGCATGATACTACCTGGGCCATCCAAGCGGCGCTGGCTTCTGTATTGGCGAGTATTCTGGTGCTGGGGACATCGCTTTATAGCATGCAGGTGTATGATCGGGTAATCGCTCAAGGTGGCGTGGCCACCCTCGTCGTGCTTAGCGTTGGTGTGGTTATTGCTATCCTCGTGGAGTTCGCCGTTAAGGTGTCTCGGTCAAAAATTGTTGATCGAGCCGTGCACTCTATTGATGTTGAATGCGCTCAGGAAGTATTTAGACGCATGCTAAGTGTGAGGCTAGATCAGTTTCCACCTAGCGTGGGTACCCTGGCGGCACAGGTCCGAGGCTTCGAAACGGTGCGAGGGTTCTACGTCGCGGCGCTCTTATATTTCCTTACGGATGCGCCGTTTGCTCTGTTTTTCTTGTTTGTTCTGTACTTGCTTGCAGGACCGCTGATGGTGCTTGTTCCGACTGTGGCGTTGATTTTTGCCGTGGCTATCGGCTTCTCATTTAAACGAGCGATTCAAAAGCACTCCGCGAGGATGGACTTGGTTGGCAATCGGCGGCAGGGCCTGTTAGTCGAAGCTATCCAGGGCAGTGAGCTGATTAAATCGAGTGGCGGCGCTTGGAGTGTTCAAGCTCGTTGGAACGAGCTTTCTCGACATACTAGCAAAGAAGGTATGCACGTTAAGAGTCTAAATGACTTGGCTGGCTACTTCTCTGCTGGTATTCAACAATTAAGCTATGTTGGTTTGATTGCGACCGGTGCGTACTTGGCTACTACTACAAAGGAGCTGTCTATCGGTGCTATCATTGCGTGTTCTATAATTTCAGGTCGTGTACTAACCCCCGTAAACCAAATCCCGGGGCTATTGGTGCAGTGGGCGCATTCCAGAGTTGCTATGGAGAACTTGGAGAAACTATTTTCCTTGCAAATGGATAACCATGGTGTCCAGACTCCCGTGGCGCCAGAGGTCATTAAAGGTGGTCTTGAGGTGGTGGGGGCGGAGTTTTCCTACCCGGGGCAGCCAGTTACGCTGAATTTGAAATCGTTACGAATCAGCTCCGGCGAGCGCGTTGCAATACTCGGCGGTATTGGGTGCGGTAAGAGCACGCTTTTAAAGCTGCTTGCCGGGCTTATTAAGGCGGAGCGTGGTCAAATTCTGCTTGATGGCATTGACATTCAGCAGATAGCTCCTGAGCGACGCTCTGAAATCATTGGTTATCTACCGCAATCTACTCGCTTGATAAGTGGGACATTGCGCGAAAATCTCATCATTGGCTTACCCTATATAAACGATCAGAAAATTTTTGAGGCTGCAGAAGCAACTGGGTTGTCGTCACTGTTGTCCTCGCGATCCGAAGGATTGGATTTGCGTGTATCCGAAGGTGGCGAGGGCCTATCTGGTGGTCAAAAACAATTGGTTGGTCTGACCCGCATGCTGTTAGGTCATCCATCGCTCTGGTTGCTTGATGAACCTACTGCTTCTATGGACGACGGTACTGAGGAACGTTGTCTGCAGGCGCTTAGATCAGCAATTCAGTCGGGTCATACACTGGTATTGGTGACTCATAAGCTTCGTATGTTGGAGTTGGTTGACCGCATTATCGTGCTCAGTCCCCAGGGAGTTGCTATAGATGGTCCTAGTGGTGCGGTGTTGGCTCATTTGCGTCAGGGGGCAGAGCGCCGTACGGAAGTGGAGCGATCTAGTCGTACAGGCTAGGGCTGTTTTTCATCGTTGCTCTCCTGAAAATGCGGTTCATCATCCTTGATGGATCGCAACAGTTTTCGGGCATTGTCCATAGCTGCTCGGTCATTGCTGCATTTGACGGTTAGTACCTCTCATTTAGATGCCGCTCCACTCTCTAATCCCACTAGCGGCAAATCACAGAGTCCTCCATGTCTAGCAATCTTCGCTACCTTATTAATTCACCCACCAGTCGTAACCTTCTGAACCTGCGCACCGAAGGTGCCCGGTACAGACTTAATGGGGCGGACTATGAGTATCGCGTTAGGAGGGTGTAGACAAAATTATGTAGTGAGTCGGCGCGCGAGTATGCGCGCTTCGGCCAGCCACACCCACGCCTCACTCACAGCGAACAACCGGTCGTGATGCATAATTAGTCGTCGAGCCCTCTCATTCCAGGCATGAGTTCGCTCCACTACCCAGCGCCTGGGCATCACCACGAAACCGCTCGGAGCAGGTGTTACCATGAACAGATCGCCTTGTTCTGAGTGCCATTGTCCTGTTCTTCTATTGTTTGGCCCCCGGATCACTTGAACGTCGACCGCGTGTG
>NZ_OBDX01000047.1:0-26631 GCF_900215185.1 Pseudomonas sp. LAMO17WK12:I10
GCGGTAATCGCGGGCGGGCGTCCGATTCTAGGCATGACTTCGAGGCTGTCCAGGCAGAAGAAATGGTAACTTTAGTTTATTTTGTCTACACCTTCCTAAGCTGCTGAGTTATAAACCTCATTCGTAGTAGAAAGCCTCAACTGGAGATAGTCCGACGCAAATGAATATGCCAAGTCAGGGTAATTACTCACCTATCACTGTCGCTGCCAACTCTCCGCCCCCCCTCAAACATCCCCACCAATACACGGTTGCGCCGCTCAAACGCGGCCCCTATAGTTCGCGCTCGCGGCAAAATCCGTGAACGACCTTGGCCGGTCGAATTACAACGACGCATCAGCGTCCAAACACTATTGCAGACGTTTTTTTGTGCCTGCGATTCTGTGTTATGGCGGCTGTGTGCGGGACACCTTCGGGTGTGCCGGTGTCGTTGTAAACCGGTCGGCCAACCCTCACACAGCTGCCACCCTCAATTTGCTTGGCCGCAAATGGTGGAAGCTCTACAACGAGTAACGACCATGGACGATCAATCGATTTCTCGCTTCACCCCCGTCGACACCCACGACGCTGACGCTCCCGTTTTCTACCTCGATAGCAGCGCGCCCTTGAGCGATCTGGCGGCTTGTGCAGCCCATCGTTTCACCGTGGTGCGCGACCTGATGGACAGCCTGTCCACGCTTAACTAGCCATGCGTGTAACAGGTAAAGCCGGGAGGCAGGATTTGCGTCTGCTGCGCAGCCGATCGCAGCCTTCGGCAGCGGCTACAGGAGCGTCAATTCCATAGTGACGTGCCCTCTGAACGACATGCTCAGATACATAACTCCAGACACACAATTCAACCTGCGCTACTATGCGCCTGGAGTTATAAAGCACCTCTCACCCCAATAAGGAGATGGAGGTGCAAAGCAGACAGTTGATCAAGGAGCTTGAAGCCGCAGGCTGGGTGCTGGAGCGCGTCACCGGCAGCCATCATCTGTTCAAGCATCCCTACCGGCCCGAGACCGTTCCGGTGCCGCACCCGAAGAAGGATCTGCCACGGGGGACGGTCAGGGCCATCAAGAAACTGGCCGGGCTGATATAGCCCCTTCGGCCTTCGCACCTTATGAGGAGATCCCCGTGCAATATCCCATCTGCATCGAGTGGGGCGACGAGCACACGGCTACCGGCATCCAGATTCCCGACATTCCTGGCGCGGTAACCGCCGGCGACACCTTCGAGGCCGCGTATAGCGCCGCCATCGAAATCGCCCACGTCATGCTCGAAGAACTGGCCCGCGAGGGACAAGCCATTCCCCTGCCCTCGCCCACCGGCACCCACCGCGCCAACCCCGACTTCGAAGGGATGGGCTGGGGCATGCTGGATATCGATATCACGCCTTACCTGGGCAAAACCGAGAAGGTCAATGTGACCCTGCCGGGTTACGTGATTCAACGCATCGACCGCTTTGTGCGCGAGCACAACATCAAGAGCCGGTCGTCTTTCCTGGCGGATGCCGCGATGGAAAAGCTGGGGCGTTAAAAACCAAAAAGCTCCCCACACACAGCCCAGCCCCAAGGCCGGCCGGCAGGCCGCCGTCTTGCTCTTGCTTTGGCTTTTGATCCGAAGGCCCCGTTAACCACGATGGCCGAACGCAGGCATTGAGCCGTGGGTAACCCGGCAGGGATGCCGGGTTAGCCGCCCCAGGCCATGGATGGCCTGTGGCGGCGGCCCACGGCTCAATGCCTTCGTTCGGGCATGCCGAGCCTAGGCGAGGCACCGAGTGGTGGGGCAAAGCGTTTTGGTTACTTTGGACTGGGCCGGCTTCCGGATCTTCCAAAGTGACCCGCCGTAAGGGCGGAACCCTAAGCCGCCGTGACCGCAGGAACGGATATGTCCCCCATCCAAAAAATGCAGCGCCAGAACGGCCGCCATCGCGAGCAATCGAGCGTCGACCGGCTGCTCCTACAGAAGCCCCCGCAGCAACGGATATGTGCCCAAGAAGATCGAGCCCCTACTGCACCGGCAAGAAATTCATCAGCAACAGGCTTTGCGCATAATTCAACCCAATCCGCCGATAACGCTCATCCAGCATCTGAGTCAGCAGGTCGAGGCGCGCCACAATCTTCCCAAACTCCACAGCAAAACTCAGATTGCTGCCCTCCTCCGAAATCTCATTGGAAAACAGCAACAGCTCCCCATTGGCCCCCTGCCGCTGGCTGAGCATCCAGGTAGCCTTTTCAATATTGCGCGCCGCATTGCTGACAAACTGCGGATCGATAGTGTCGGTCATGAAAAACTCGGTGCGCCCGCCATGGGCGGTCACCAGCATGCTGCCGATCGCATAGATAAAGGCCCCGACCCGGTCGCCACGAAACTCCGGACTCAGGGCATAACTCAACGCAGCCAGGTCGCGACGGTTGCCCAGGGCCGGCAAGGCCTTCTGCTGCTCGATGGCCTGGCGGATTTCCCGCTGGGCGCTGGTGGCGTCGGTGTAGCCCCACTCGCGCCACTGGTTGGGGTTGCGCAGGTAAAGCTTGTTCATCAGCAGGTAAAGGCTTTGCAGGTTGTCGCGCATGCTCAGGGTGGCCATGCGGTCGACGCTGGTCTGGAAGAACTCCTGGGGTTTGCCATTGCTGAACTGGTGGACCATGTCACGCCCCTGCTGCTGGCTGCAGCCACTGGCGCAGACCATCAAGACAGCGGCCAGCCACAGTGGCTGGCGCGGCATGCGCAGGCAAAACACGCGCAAGGAATAACGAGAAAGCGGATAAACCATCGGCACCATTCTGGACTCTGGCCGCGCGGGGAATCGGCGCGGCCTGGCCCTGAATAGAACCGCAAAAACGCAAAAAGTGCGGTGGCCGGGCCAACCGTGCATCGCCGGCCAACCCCGCCGAAGCCCTGGCCGGCAGCGTGCAGGCTCGCCAAAAAACGCCATCAAGGCGCCGACGCCAGCCCGCCAATGGCCACGCGCCGCCCCGCCCATGGCGGCTTGCCGATACGGCTTCGACGACTGATGCAAAACCAGCGGCGGCCTTGCATACTGCGCGCCCCGCACACTGCCCAAGGAAGAAACGTGTTGGCGCCCGCCCCCTCTTTGTCGAACCTGCTTATCCGTCGCCTGTTCACCCTGTGCTCGTGGATCAACGCCATCCTGAGCGGCATCGCCGTGGCCGCCCCGTTGGCGGTGATGGTGCTCGCCGACCTGCAACTGATCGTCCCGCGGGACGTCAGCGGCACGCTGTTCGGCGGCGCCATGGGCTTCCAACTGTTCCTCGGCCTGTGGCTCGTCTGCCTCCTCGGCCTGACCCTGGCCCTGCTCACCCGCATGCCCGGCGCCCGCCTGGCCTGGATCGTCGCCGGGCTGGTGCCGCTGTTGCTGGGCGCCTGGTGGCGGATCAATTACCCGGACGATGCCGACGGCAACCTGATCTTCAGCCCGCAGTCCTGGGAGCTGGACTACGCGATGGCGATCGGCTGCGGCCTGGTCCTCAGCGGGCTGCACTGGTATCGACGCGGGCGCCTCAAGCCCCGGCCAGCCGCCACCAGCGCGGATGTACTATTGCCCCGAATCGTGGGCGCGCTGATCCTGGCTGGCGTGTTCATCCTCCCGGCGTTGAATTTCATCAAGCAGCCCTTGCCCACCTGTGCGTTCAACAAGGCCGGGCAACAGCTGAGCGTGTGCCTGAGCGATGACCCGAACGAACGGGTGATTGTCGATTGAGGGACAGCGCTAGTCCCGCCGGCAAATTGCATTGCATCGCCTGCCGTCGCAGGATGTCGCCCTGACCCACAACCGCTCAAAAGGACGTGCCGATGACAATTCGTGCTGTGGTTTTCGATTTTGGTGGCGTGCTGTTCGACTGGAGCCCGCACCACCTGTACCGCCAACTGATCCCCGACGATGCCCGCCGCCAATGGTTCCTCGAGACCATTTGCACCCAGGCCTGGAATACCCAGCAGGACGCCGGGCGAACGCTGGCCGAAGCGACCCGCAGCCTGCTGGCCGAACACCCGGAGCATGCGCCGCTGATCGAGGCCTATTACGGGCGCTGGCCGGAAATGCTCCGCGGCCAGCTGGACGACGGCGTGGCCTTGCTGGAAGAACTGCACCAGGCGCAGATGCCGCTGTTCGGGCTGACCAACTGGTCCCAGGAAACCTTCCCCTACGCCTGGGACAACTATCCGTTCCTCCAGCGTTTTCGCGACATCGTGGTGTCCGGGCAAGAGCGGCAGATCAAGCCTGACGCCGAGATCTACCACACCACGCTGCAGCGCATTCGCGCGCACCTGCCAGACGTGGCGCCGCAGGAGTTGGTGTTCATCGACGACCACGCGCCGAATATCGTCGCTGCCAAGGCCCTGGGCTGGAATGCGATTCACCACCAGTCGGCGGCTGAAACCCGTCGCCAGTTGCAGGTCTTGGGGCTTTTGGGCGCGATGTGAAATAGCTGGATGAAACCGTTGCCGCAATGACAGCGGGGATCAACCGATCTGCGATGAAAAAAAAGGCGATGGCCGCTGCCGGCCATCGCCAAATCGCCCTGCTCAGGCGCCTTGCAACGGTCCGGGTGAAACGATGATCTTGACGTTGTGTTCCTTGTTATTGACCAGTTCCTCGAAGCCCTGGCCAACGATCTGCTCCAGCTGGATACGCCCGGTCACCAGCGGCGCAATGTCCAGGCGGCCGTCGGCGATAAAGGCGATCACGTCGGCGAATTCGCCGTTGTAGGCCAGCGCCCCCAGCACCTGTTTCTCGGTGGCCACCAGCTCGAAGAAGTTGAACTCGCTGGGCTCCTCGAAGATGCCCACCAGCACGCATTTGCCGGCCTTGCGGATCAGGTCGATGGCCAGCTTGGCGGTGTGTTTGTTACCGATGCATTCGAAACTGACATCCGCCCCCAGCCCGCCGGTCAGGCGCTTGACCTCGGCCAGGGCATCGCACGCCTTGGGATCGAGCACATGGCTGGCGCCGACTTCCAGGGCCTTGGCCTTGCGCGCGCCGGACATTTCCAGGGCGATCACCTGGGCCGCACCGGCAGCCTTGGCGCACATGATGGTGCACAGGCCGATGGTGCCGGCGCCGACCACCACCACGTTCTGGCCCAGCAGGCTGCCGGCCTTTTTCACCGCGTGCATGCCCACCGCCAACGGCTCGATCAAGGCCCCGGCCTCGGCGGGAAAGTTGTCCGGCAAGGCGTACAGCAGGTTGGCCGGCACGTTCACCCGCTCGGCGAAGGCGCCGTTGTTCATCAGCCCGGTAAAGGCCAGGTTCTCGCAGATGTTGTACAGGCCGTGGGTGCAGTAATAACAGCTGCCGCAATGCTGGCAGGCGTCGGCAGCCACCGCCTGGCCAACGCTGAACCCCTGGACCCCGGCACCGAGGGCGACGATCTCGCCGCAGAACTCGTGGCCGAGGATGCACTGGCCCTTGATCCCGGTCAGCGGGTGCGGCGCTTCCACCGGAATGAACACTGGCCCGGCCACGTATTCGTGCAGGTCGGACCCGCAGATGCCGCACCAGTCGACCCGGATCTGCACCCAGCCGGCGGGCGGCGCCTCGGGCAGCGGCACGTCTTCGACGCGGATATCGTGACGGCCATGCCAGACCGCGGCGCGCATGCTGGGGACGGCTTTGAGGGAAACACTCATCTTGGCTTCTCCTTGTTTTTGTCGGGCTGCGACGGCCCCTTGGCCGCCGCAGAAAACTTCAGTGCTGCTGGATAAAGTCGAGGATCAGGCGATTGACCTGCTCCGCCGCTTCCATCTGCACCATGTGCCCCTGCCCCGGCAGCACCTCGATCTGCGCCTTGAGCCCGGCGCTGTGGCCCACCGGAATGATCCGGTCGTCGCTGCCCCAGATCACCAGCACCGGCTGCCCGCCGTCCTGCACCACGGGGCGCAGGTCAGCCTGCTGGCGGCCCTCGGCAAACAGCTGGCCGGCCAGTTGCCCGAGGGCCGCGTCCACCCCTTCCAGGCGCTTGAACTTGAGCATGTCGTCGAGCATCTGCCGGTTCACCAGTTCGGCGTTGGAGAACAGCTGCACCAGCTGCGGCTTGAGGGCATTGCGGTTGCCGGCCTCGACAAAACCGCGCAGGTAATCGCCGTTGATTTCGGCCCCCAGCCCGGCGCTGCCGATCAGGCTCAGCGAGCGCACCCGCTGCGGCGCCAGGCGCGCGGTATTCAAGGCCACCGCACCGCCCATGGAATGCCCCACCAGATGGGCCACGGGAATCTCCAGGTGATCGAGCAAGGCCAGCAACACGTCGCTCAGCTCGTCGAGGTCGCCCCGTTGCAGGGTCTTGGCCGACTCGCCGTGGCCCGGCAGGTCGAGGGCGACGACTCGGCGCCCGGCGGCCAGGGCCTCGTGGTTGAACAGCCAGTTGTTCAGGTCACCGCCGAAACCGTGCACCAGCACCAGCGGCGTGCCGCCTGCGCCGCGCTCGAAGTAGCGGATCAGCCGGCCACCCAGCTCGACCTTCTGCGGCGCCGGGCCGCTGTCTTCGTCGGCGGCATCGCCGGGCACGAAAGACGCCTGGAACTGCTCGATCACCGCGTCGATCTCGGCGTCGCTGGCCTCGCCCTCGACCACGATGCCGAGCAAGGCGCCCACCGCCAGGGTCTCGTCCTGGCGGGCGACCTGCCGGCGTAGCACCCCGGAGAACGGCGCCTCGACGCTGCTGGAAATCTTGTCGGTTTCCACGTCCAGCACTTCGTCGCCCTTGCTGATGCTCTGCCCCTCTTCCTTGAGCCAGGCATCGACCCGACCCTCGGTCATCGACAGGCCCCACTTGGGCATGGTCAGGGTATGGATCTGGCTCATCGGCGGCTCCACTCGATCAAGTTCAGCACGGCCTGTTCGATCTTCGCCGCGTCAGGGATGTACAGGTCTTCCAGGGCATCGGAGAACGGCACCGGGGTGTGCGGCGCGGTGACCATTTCAATCGGCGCCTTGAGCGCGGCGAAGGCTTTTTGCGCCACCAGCGCCGAGATGTCGGTGGCCATGGAGCAGCGCGGGTTGGCTTCGTCGATCACGACCAGACGCCCGGTCTTCTCCACGCTTTCCAGGATGCTGTCTTCGTCCAGCGGGCTGGTGGTGCGCAGGTCGATGACCTCGCAATCGATGCCGCGCCCGGCCAGGCTGCGCGCCGCCTCCAGCGCGGTATTCACCGTGCGCCCGTAGGACACCAGGGTCACGTCCTTGCCGTCGCGCAGGAAGTTGGCCTCGCCGAACGGAATTGCATAGGACTCCTCCGGCACTTCGCCCTGCAGGCTGTAGAGCAGCTTGTGCTCGCAGAAGATCACCGGGTCGTTGTCGCGGATGGCCTGGATCAGCAGGCCCTTGGCGTCATAGGGCGACGACGGGCAAACCACCTTGAGCCCGGGGATGTGGGTCCACAGCGAGGTGAGCATCTGCGAATGCTGGGCCGCGGCGCGCAGGCCGGCGCCGACCATGGTGCGGATCACCAGCGGGGTCTGCGCCTTGCCGCCGAACATGTAGCGGAACTTGGCCGCCTGATTGAGGATCTGGTCCAGGCAGCAGCCGGCGAAGTCGACAAACATCAGTTCGCACACCGGGCGCACACCCCGGGTGGCCGCGCCCACGGCGGCGCCGACATAGCCGATTTCCGACAGCGGGGTGTCCAGCACTCGCCCGGGGAATTGATGGTAGAGGCCCTTGGTCACGCCCAGCACGCCGCCCCAGGCGTCGTTGTCGCCGGGGGCGCCGGCACCGCCGGCCACGTCTTCACCCATGATGAACACGCTGGGGTCGCGACGCATTTCCTGGGCCAGGGCTTCGTTGATGGCCTGCTGGTAACTGATTTTTCTCGCCATGATGGTTCTCTCGATTTTTTGTTGTGGGGGCGATGAAGGGGCCGCTCAGGGGTAAGCGACGTAGACGTCGCTGAGCAGGTCGGCCGGGCTCGGCTTGGGGTCGGACTTGGCCTTGCGCACCGCGTCCTCGATCAGCGCGTCCACTTGCTGGTCGATCTGCTCCAGCTGGCTGGCCTGGACCAGGCCCGAGCGCGTGGTGCGCTCGCGAAACTGCATCAGGCAGTCGTTGTGCTCGCGGTAATGCTTGACCTCGTCGGGCGCGCGGTAGGTCTGTGCGTCGCCTTCGAAGTGGCCGTAGTAACGGGTCAGCTTGACCTCGATCAGCGAAGGGCCCTCGCCGGCCCGGGCCCGCTCCACGGCGGCGCCGGCGGCCTCGTGCACGGCGAAGAAATCGAAGCCATCCACCGTCACCCCGGGCATGCCGAAGCCGGCGGCGCGATCGGCGATGTGGTCGCAGGCCACCGACCAGTTGGACGCGGTGGCCTCGGCGTAGCCGTTGTTCTCGGCGACGAACAGGCACGGCAGGTTCCACACCGAGGCCATGTTCATGGCCTCGAACACCGCGCCTTCGTTGGAGCCGCCGTCGCCGAAGAACACCACCGACACACCGTCGGTGCCCTGCAGCCGCGCCGCCAGGGCCGCGCCCACCACCAGCGGCGCGCCGGCACCGACGATGCCGTTGGCGCCGAGCATGCCCTTTTCGAAATCGGCGATGTGCATGGAGCCGCCCTTGCCCTGGCAGACCCCGGTCTTCTTGCCGTAGATCTCGGCCATCATCCCGTACACGTCCACGCCCTTGGCGATGCAATGGCCGTGGCCACGGTGGTTGGAGGCGATGCAGTCATCGTCCCGCAGGTGGGCCATGACCCCGGCGGCCGAGGCCTCTTCGCCGGCGTAGAGGTGGACGAAACCGGGGATCTCGCCGGTGGCGAATTCCACGTGCAGGCGTTCTTCGAATGCGCGGATGGTGCGCATCACCCGGTAGGCATGCAGCAACTGCTCAGTGGTCAAAGGTGTCGACATTTTTATTCTCCAGGGTGTCTTCGGACTGAAAGTTCACGGGGTGTTGCCGGTGCTGGCGGTCGATGGCCAGCAGTCGCTGGCGCGCCGCGTGGTCCAGCACCGCGTTGACGTCGATGCTCAGCGGGCCGCCGCCATCGAGGGTGACCGTGGGCCGGTCGTGGGCGTTGAATTCGATCTCGCGCTCGCCATCCAGGGCCAGGGTGCCGGCGCTCAGGCACAGCGGCTGGGGCACATCGGGCAGCAGGTAGCCGGCGTCGAGCACGCCGCAGCCCTGCAACAGGCCCGGGGCCAGGGGCACCAGCAGCGCTTCGGGGGATTGAGGATCGAGGCGCATCCAGGCGCCGTGGGGCTCCTGGCGGGTGACCGGCAACCACAGCCCGCAGAGGGCGGAAATGCCAATGGACTGGGGCTCGGCGAAGGTCACGAAAACCTCGGCCAGGTCGCTGGCGCGGCTGATGGCGCGGGCGCCGACAAAGGCCAGGGGCGACACCGCCACGTCCACCAGGGCCACTTCGCAGAGGCCCCGGGAAGGCTCGCGCACCAGCAGGCGCTTGTTGCGCCGCAGGGCGATTGCGTCGGGCACCCGGCCGCTGGCGTAGAGGCCGCCGGCCAGCCCGGCGCTGGTGGCTTCGCGCAGTTCCGGGAAAGCGTTGTTGGTGCCGGTGGACAGGGTCAGCAAGGGGATATCGCCGACCTCGGCGGCCACCGCCTTGTGGGTGCCGTCGCCGCCGAGCACGGCGATCAGCGCCACCTCGCGCTCGGCCATCCAGCGCGCCGCCCGGCGGGTGTCCTCGACGCTCTGGCGCAGGGTCAGGTCAAGGAATTCCAGGGCCGGCCAGTGGTTGTCCCGGGCCTGGCGGCTGCGGCTGTTCTTCTGCACCGCGGCGGCGATCCCGGTCATGTCGGTGGGCATCAATACCTGCTCGATGCCGGTGGCGCCGAAGGCCGCCAGCAGGCGCTGGATCACTGAGACCTTGTCGGTGCTGGAAAACAGCCCGGCGTTGGCGGTGAGGCGGCGCACATCGCGCCCCGAGGCCGGGTTGGCGATGATGCCCACGCTCAGGGGACGGCGACTCATAAGCCCACCGCGGGCGGATCACAGGCAGGACAAGACATGGGGCACCTCGTTGTTATTCTTCGATGAGCCAGTCGGGGCTGGTTATCCAGGGATAGAGCAAGGCCGGTGCCAATTGTCCTGGAAAACCCGGAAAAGGCCGATCCAGAGCGCTTGCCTTGACGCTGGCGAGGCCTTGGCCAGCCCCACCGATGAGACGTCGCATGTCAGGTTGCATGGGGCTTCGGCGAGACCTTGAGACGTTGCGTCTCACCGTCGCCGCCGGGGCAGCCGGCGCTTGTCGAGGCGGGCGGATCGGCGCTTAATTGCGCCCACAACGATAAGAAGCTGCAACCGGAGGCCTTCATGCTTTCCGCACACTCAAGAGCCCACGTGGACTGCGTCAGCCGGGTCCTGAAAAACGCCGCGCACCTGCCCCAGGCGCCGGTCCCGAGCCTGATTCTCGACTCCTGGCGCCGCTCCCTGGAGCAGCACCACCTGGACCCCGGTTCGCTGCAGGGGCCACGCATCCTGTCCCAGGATGTGCTCAAGCAATGCCGTGAGCGCTCCGAGCTGTTCCTGCGCATTGCCAGCGAAGAAGTGGCCCGCCTCCACGGCCGGGTGCGCGACGCCGACTACTGCGTGCTGCTCACCGACGCCCAGGGCCGGACCATCGACTACCGGGTGGAATCGACCATTCGCAACGACTGCCGCAAGGCCGGCCTGTACCTGGGCACCTGCTGGTCGGAGGGCGAGGAAGGCACCTGCGGCGTGGCGGCGGTGCTCACCGCCCGCGCGCCGATCACGGTGCACAAGCGCGACCACTTTCGCGCGGCCTTTATCGGCCTGACCTGCTCCGCCGCGCCGGTGTTCGACCCCCAGGGCGAACTGCTGGGGGTGCTGGATGTTTCGGCGGTGCGCTCCCCGGACGAGCGCCGTTCCCAGCACCTGATCCGGCAGATGGTGGTGCAGAGCGCCCGGGAGATCGAACAGGCGTTCTTCATGAGCAGCGCCCAGGGTTATTGGGTGCTGCGGGCCCACGCCAGCCCGGGTTATGTCGACAGCCAGCCCGATTATCTATTGGCCTGGGACGACGACGGCTGCCTGCGCGCGCTGAACCCGGCGGCCCGCGCCTACCTGCTGCAACGTTATGGCCAGCTGCCCCAGCACATCGCCCAGGTGTTCGATCCGCAATTGCTGCATCGCGCCCGGGATGAAGCGCTGTGCCCGCTGTCCGCGGAACTGCATGGACGGCTGCGGGCGCCGCGCCGGCCCCTGAGCCGCCCGCGCCTGAGCCTGGCCGGCGAGCCACTGGACCCGCGGGTGGAGCAGAGCCTGCGCCTGGCGGTGCGGGTCAAGGACCGGCATCTGCCGGTGCTGATCCAGGGCGAGACCGGCTCCGGCAAGGAAGTCTTCGCCCGCCAGCTGCATCAGGCCAGCCAGCGCCGCGAGCGGCCGTTCGTGGCGGTGAACTGCGCGGCGATCCCGGAAAGCCTGATCGAGAGCGAGCTGTTCGGCTATGTCGCCGGAGCCTTTACCGGAGCCTCCGGCAAGGGCATGCAGGGCCTGTTGCAACAGGCCGATGGCGGCACCCTGTTTCTCGACGAGATCGGCGACATGCCCCTGGCCTTGCAGACCCGCTTGCTGCGGGTGTTGGCCGAGGGCGAAGTGGCGCCGCTGGGGGCGTCGCAGCGCCGGTCGGTGGATATCCAGGTGATCTGCGCCACCCACCGCGACCTGGAGAGCCTGGTGGCCGAGGGGCACTTTCGCGAGGACCTGTATTTCCGCCTGGGCGGCGCGCGCTTTCAGTTGCCGCCGCTGCGCGAACGCAGCGACCGGCTGGCGCTGATCACGCGGATTGTCGAGGAGGAATCCAAGCGCTGCGGGGCGCCGGTGCAACTGGGTAACGCGGCCCTGGAATGCCTGCTGGGTTATCGCTGGCCGGGCAATGTGCGGCAATTGCGGCATGTACTGCGCTATGCCTGCGCGGTGTGCGAGGGGCCGTTGATCCAGTTGCATGACCTGCCGGAACAGGTGCGCGGGGTCGAGCCCGCGGGCGCCCTGCCCGCCCAGGAAACCGGCGGCAGCCCCGAGCGCCAGGCGTTGCTGGATGCCCTGGTGCGCCATCGCTGGAAGCCCGTGGCGGCGGCCAGGGCCCTGGGTATTTCCCGCGCGACCCTGTACCGCCGGGTGCAGCAGCACGGCATCCAGATGCCCGGACGCAGCCCGGCCTGAGCGGGGTCGGCGATGCAGAGTCCGTAGCCGCTGCCGCAGGCTGCGCAGGCGACGTAAAACCCGCATCCATGGTTGACCTGATGCACCGCGCTGCCTGGCTTGGCGTCCGCTGCGCGGCCGTGCGCAGCCTGCGGCAGCGGCTACACAGTCGGGCGCGCGGCAGTGGCTATGGGGTCGGGGGTTGGTAGCGCGCGCGGTAGCGTCCGGGGCTTTCGCCGGTCCATTTCTTGAACGCGCGGTGAAAGGCGCTGGGCTCCTGGAAGCCGGTGCGCTCGGCGATTTCGCCGATGCTCGCGCGGCTCTGGCGCAGCAGTTCGACGGCCATGCCGCGGCGCACTTCGTCCTTGATCTCCTGGTACGACACACCCTCGCGCTCCAGGCGCCGACGCAGGGTGCTGGGGCTGACCTGCACCTCGCCGGCAAAGGCTTCCAGGGTCGGCCACTGGCTGTAATGACTGCGGCGCAGGCGTTGATAGACCTGGGTCGCCAGGCCGTGCTGGTTGCGAAAACGGATCACCAGCCACTGCGGCGCGCTGCGCAGAAAGACCTTGAGCGAGGCCAGGTCCTGGACCACCGGCAGGCGCAGGAAGCGGCTGGCGAATTCAATTTCGGTGCGCTCGGCGCCGAAGGTCAGGTTCGGCCCCCAGAGCAAGGCATCGTCGCTCAGGGACAGGCGCGGATAACGGAAGTCGGCGCGGTCGATGGGAATGCGCCGCCCGCCGAGCCAGCACAGCAGGCTGATCATCAGCACCAGGAAGGTCTCTTCGCCAAAACGCCCGGCGGCGTCATCGCAAGGCTCGCTGTCGAGGCTCAGCACCGCGCGCTTGCCACGCACGCTGAGGCTGCCACGGAAGTCGCGCAGGAACAGGCCGAAATTGGCCAGGCATTGGCGCAGGGCCTTTTCCAGGGTCGGCTCCTGGATCAGCCCGCGGCAGATCAGGGCGAACGCCCCCGGCGGCAGGCCGTGGGAATCGAGCTGGAAAAACTCGTCGCCCAGCTCGCGGATCTGGATCAGCCACAGGGCCGCGAACGCGCTGGCCGGCACCCGCGCCTCGGGCTGGCCGAGCAAGGCCGGATCGATGCCCGCTTCGGCCAGCACCGCGGCCAGGCGCTCGGGCCGCTCACGCAAGGCGTGGACCATCACCTGCACGAAGTAGACCGCGACCGAATCCTTTTCCCGCATGGAATGACTGCTCTCTGTGGCTGTGGACATGGCAAAAAACGCCAGCGCGGCTGAGCGCTTTTGGCATAGGCCGGGGTCGGCGCGGGCACTAGACTCGCGCCTCGAAGGTTGCATTGCAAGACGCGCTCGCGCTGCGCTGCGACACGTCCGGACGAAGAAAGAGAAGCCAAGATGAATCTGCAGAATATCGGTGTGATCGGCGCCGGCACCATGGGTAACGGTATCGCTCAGGTCTGTGCCCAGGCCGGGTTCGAAGTGACCTTGCTGGACATCAGCGACAGCGCCCTGCAAAAGGCCGTGGCCACGGTGAGCAAGAACCTCGACCGGCTGATCGCCAAGGGCAGCCTGGACGAAGCGCAGAAACAGGCGACCCTGGGGCGCATCCGCACCAGCACCGACTACGCCAGCCTGGTCGACGCACAACTGGTGATCGAAGCGGCCACGGAAAACCTCGAGCTGAAACGGCGGGTGCTGCAACAGATCGCCGCCCAGGTTGCCAGCACCTGTGTCATCGCCTCCAACACCTCGTCGCTGTCGATCACCCAGCTCGCCGCCAGCGTCAGCGCGCCCGAGCGCTTTATCGGCCTGCACTTCTTCAACCCGGTGCCGGTGATGGGGCTGATCGAAGTGATCCGCGGCCTGCAGACCAGCGACGCGACCCACACCCTGGCCCTGGACATGGCCACCCGCCTGGGCAAGGTCGCGATCACCGCTGGCAACCGCCCGGGCTTCGTGGTCAACCGGATCCTGGTGCCGATGATCAACGAGGCGATCCTGGTATTGCAGGAAGGCCTGGCCAGCGCCGAGGACATCGACGCCGGCATGCGCCTGGGCTGCAACCAGCCGATCGGCCCGCTGGCCCTGGCCGACCTGATCGGCCTGGACACCCTGCTGGCGATCCTTGAGGCCCTCTACGATGGCTTCAACGACAGCAAATACCGGCCCGCGCCGCTGCTCAAGGAAATGGTCGCCGCCGGTTACCTGGGGCGCAAGACCGAACGTGGCTTCCACCGCTATGGCTGAGCGTTGCTCGCGTTTTGCCGAAAGCCGCGACAAGGCCCTGGAGCTGTTCGCCAGCAAGGGTTTCGGCCAGGTCGGCATGCGCGAGCTGGCGAGCCACCTGGGGCTGACCCCGGGCTCGCTGTATCACCATTACCCGAGCAAGCAGCACCTGCTGCTGGACCTGATCGAAGAGTTCTACGACGAACTGCTCGGCACCCTGGGGCGCATCGAACGGCGGCGCAAGGCGCCGGACGATCGCCTGCGCACCCTGATCCGCGCTCACCTGAAACTGCACCGGGAACTGCCCCGGCATTTCCGTCTGGTGGAGCGCGACAGCGGTTGCCTGAACCAGGACCAGCAGCAGCGCGTGCGTCAGCTGCGCGAGCAATATGAACGCCGCCTGCTGATGCTCCTCGGCCCGCTGCCGCGGCTCGGCGACGCGGCGCTGCTGGCCACCGGGCATGCCATCGCCAGCCTGCTCAACAGCGCGCCCGGCTGGCTGGACGAACAGCCACTGACCGAGCACGAGCGCGAAACCCTGCTGGAACACCTGCTCAGCGGTGCCCTGGAACGGCTGTTGAACAGCGCGCCGCAGAGCGCCGTGGCCTGAACCGCGGCGCAATGGCAATCGCCGCCCCTGCGACCATCGACTGCCGACCGCACTCCCACAGTCAACAACCGCCCCTGTAGCCGCTGCCGCAGGCTGCGATAAGGCCCGCAGGGGCTTCGGCGTCCGTGCGTTCGCCGCGAGCCTGCGGCTCGATCGCAGCCTTCGGCAGCGGCTACAGGGTGATGCGGATGGCGGGGTACAAAAGGAAACTGCGGTTTCTGCGCGGCTATCGTCGCCGCAACGCATTCCCTCTGGCGAAAAACAACCTCCTGTAGCCGCTGCCGCAGGCTGCAACAAGGCCCGCAGGGGCTTCGGCGCTCTTGCGTTCGCCGCGAGCCTGCGGCTCGATCGCAGCCTTCGGCAGCGGCTACAGGGTGATGCGGATGGCGGGGTACAAAGGAAACTACGGTTTCTGCGCGGCTATCGTCGCCGCAACGCATTCCCTCTGGCGAAAAACAACCTCCTGTAGCCGCTGCCGCAGGCTGCGATAAGGCCCGCAAGGGCTTCGGCGTCCGTGCGTTCGTTGCGAGCCTGCGGCTCGATCGCAGCCTTCGGCAGCGGCTACAAAGTGATGCGGATGGCGGGGTACAAAGGAAACTACTGTTTCTGCACGGCTATCGTCGCCGCAACGCATTACCTCTGGCGAAAAACAACCTCCTGTAGCCGCTGCCGCAGGCTGCGACAAGGCCCGCAGGGGCTTCAGCGTCCGTGCGTTCGCCGCGAGCCTGCGGCTCGATCGCAGCCTGCGGCAGCGGCTACAGGTGAGGCGGATGGCGGGGCATGTAAGTGGTGGCGCCGGCTTGTATTCATTCCTTGTAAGCGGTGGGTCGCTGATTGCCAAACGCGCTATAGGGCCGCGTCAGTTCCTTGTCCTGCCTGAATATATTTTTTCCCGATAACGGCTATTCAAAGTTATTCGTTCACCCTCGCGTTTGCCCCATGCCCGGCCTGCTTAACTGCAAAAGCTGCCGGATAGCGCAGTCTCTACAACCTCCCACGGAAGGCAACGCCATGAGTTCATCCTCGCTCCACCCCGTCACGCCTTATGGCGTGGCGATTCAAGAAGCAATCGCCCTCGGCAACCTGCCGCAGATGAAGTCCCTGCTCAAACAACGCGATTCATCCCAGAAAGAATCCAAAGAACTGAGCAGCGCTTACGAGCAGTTGGCACAGGAAGTCGCCCGTCTGGAACGGCGCTAAGGCCGTTCCATTTTCTAATGCACTGGAGGCAATCATGTCCGGTTCCACTTCGTCCAATCTTGGCTTGTTTCCCCTCAGCTACCGGATCGGCACTTCGATCCCCGGCGCGCCGAGCCTCACCCTCGACCTGCTGGTCTACACCCCCGAGCAGAGCGTGCGTGGCACCTCGCTGGTGACCCAGGCCGTCAACCCACCTTTGGAGCTGTCGTCCGATGTGTGGGGGCAATACACCTACCTGACCGTCATGCCACCCAGCACCAGCAAGATCCTGGTCACCGCCCAGGGTAATCAGGGCGGGCCAGGCTCGAACTCGATCATCACCTTCAAGATTCAACTGGTGGTGGATCACGACTGGAAGAACGGCATCGCCAACTACCAGTACTACAACGGCCAGCGCTGGGTATCGGTGGAGAACGTTCCCGCCCACCTCGTCGAGTCGGTGCCCTCCTACGCCTTCTCGGCCTTGCCGATACCGCTGGAGCCCGGCCCGGTCCTGCTGCCCTATCCACCGATCACCCCGCTGTATGCCGCGCCGATCCATGGCGCCATCGCCAGCGGCGACCT
Organism: Pseudomonas sp. LAMO17WK12:I10; assembly: GCF_900215185.1. NCBI lineage: Bacteria > Pseudomonadati > Pseudomonadota > Gammaproteobacteria > Pseudomonadales > Pseudomonadaceae > Pseudomonas > Pseudomonas sp. LAMO17WK12:I10. The sequence continues at coordinate 16,684 of NZ_OBDX01000047.1, forward strand.
GGCCCAGATGAAGAGCCTGGCCAGCCTGGCCCAGCAGCAACTGGAGCAGTTGCCCCAGCTGCGCAGCGCGCTGGACGCGGCCAAGGACGAGATCGGCAGGCTCGAGCGGCGCTGACCATGGCGCGCCAACCCATCCGGCTTCCCTGAACAAGAACAAGGAGTTGCACCATGCAAACTGGACTGTTCCATACCCGCATCCAAGCCACCACGGGGCTGTTGGGTGCCCCGGTTCTGATCCTCGACCTGTTGGTCAACACCGTGCAGAAAAAAGTCAGCGGCGTGGCCCGCGTGTTCAAGAGTACCTACCCGCCGGTGAACTTCTTCGCCGACGTGTGGGGCGACTACTCCCAGTTACAGCTGCACCCGTCGACCGAAGGCCACATCATCCTGAGCCTGACCGGCAACCCCAGCGGACCGACCAGCCAGATCGCCGCGACCTTCCAGCTGCACGGGATTCTCGGGCTCGACTGGGCCAGCGGTTTCGCCAGCTACAAATACTGCTACCAGGGCAGCTGGCAGGACGTGCAGCACGCCACGGTCAGCCAGGCGTCGATCCCGCACCCCGAGCCTGTACCTCATCACCCCGTGCCGCTGTATGCGGTGGCGGTGCAGCAGGCGCAAAGCAGTGGTGACCTGGCGCAGCTCAAGGCGGTCGTCCGCCAGGGCGAGCAGCAACTGGCCAGCGGCGATGCGCTGCGCAGCGCCCTGCAGCAGCTGAACGCCGAGATCGCCCGCCTCGAAGCTCGCTGAAAGGTGGCGTCCGGGCCTGGCCTTCCTTCCCCCAGGGTCAGGCCCGGTTCCCCACTGGCAAACCCTTTGTCCGCCCGGGCCGGCATCGCCAGGGACGGCGCGGACATCCGCCAGGTTCGTGCCGCGCGCCGGTGTGCGCGCAAAGGACTGTCCATGTCAGCCAATCGCCCCGCCCGCTACCTCAGCGAAACCGACCTCAAGCGTTACGTACCGGTGCATGTGGTCTGGGAAATCACCCTCGCCTGCGACCTCAAATGCCTGCATTGCGGCTCGCGCGCCGGCCACCGACGCCCCAATGAATTGAATACCCAGGAATGCCTCGACGTGATCGACGCCCTCGCCGCCCTCGGCACGCGGGAAGTCACCCTGATCGGCGGCGAAGCCTATTTGCGCAAGGACTGGACCCGCCTGATCCAGGCCATCCACGACCATGGCATCTACTGCGCGATCCAGACCGGCGGGCGCAACCTGACCCCGGCGAAAATGCAAGCCGCGGTGGAGGCCGGGCTCAACGGCGTGGGGGTTTCGCTGGACGGCCTGGCGCCCCTGCACGACGCCGTGCGCAATGTCCCGGGCTCCTTCGACAAGGCCGTGGATACCCTGCGCCGGGCCAAGCAGGCCGGGCTCGCGGTCAGCGTCAACACGCAGATCGGCGCGGCCACCCTGCCCGACTTGCCGGAGCTGATGAACCAGATCATCGAACTGGGCGCCACCCATTGGCAGATCCAGCTGACGGTGGCCATGGGCAACGCGGTGGACCACCCGGAACTGCTGCTGCAACCCTATCAACTGCTGGAAGTGATGCCGCTGCTCGCGCGTCTCTACCGCGAAGGCCAGGAACGCGGCCTGCTGATGAACGTGGGCAACAACATCGGTTACTACGGCCCTTACGAGCATATGTGGCGCGGCTTCGGCGACGAGCGCGTGCACTGGAGCGGCTGCGCCGCCGGGCAAACGGTGCTGGCCCTGGAAGCCGACGGCACGGTCAAGGGCTGCCCTTCGCTGGCGACGGTGGGGTTTTCCGGCGGCAATGTGCGCGACATGAACCTGCACGACATCTGGCACTACAGCGAGGGCATGCATTTTGGCCGCCTGCGTTCGGTCGACGACCTCTGGGGTTATTGCCGCACCTGCTACTACAACGACGTGTGCCGCGGCGGCTGCACCTGGACCTCGCACTCGCTGCTGGGCAAGCCCGGTAACAATCCGTACTGCCACTACCGCGCCCTGGACCTGCAGAAAAAGGGCCTGCGCGAACGCATCGTCAAACTCGAGGACGCCGCCCAGGCGTCGTTCGCGGTCGGTCGCTTCGACCTGATCACCGAACGCATCGACACCGGCGAGACGGTCAGCAGCGTCAGCGACAGCGGCCAGGTGATCAAGCTGGCGTGGATCAACCAGGGGCAGAAATCCCCCGAGGAAGGACGCCTGCCCACCCAGCTGGCGCTGTGCCGCGGCTGCTGGCAGTACATCCATGCCCACGAAACCACCTGCCCGCACTGCTCGGCCGATGTGGCCGGCGCCGAGGCCGACTACCTGGCCGACCGCGCCCGGCAACAGGCGATCATGGATCGCCTGACCGGCCTGCTGGGCATGCCCCAGACCCGGCTGGTGTAGCCACCAGCCAAAGCCCGCCGCCCACCGGGCGGCGGGCCTGGCAGGGGGTTGCACCAAGGGTGATAACCCGCCACGGGCCCATGAGAAAACCGTCTAAAAACAAGCCCACTGCCACACAGGTTTAGGCTTTGCTAGTGGAGGTCTCAACCCATCAGCTTCTGCCAGCGGGCCGGCTCACCCGGCGCGCCCGCGGCCCCTGCCATCCGGGAGTCCCAGCATGAAAATCAATCCCTACCTGATCTTCAACGGCGATTGCGCCGCCGCCTTCAAGTTCTACGCCCAGTGCCTGCAAGGCACCCTCGAAGTGATGATGACCTTCGGCGAAAGCCCCGCCCGCGACCATGTTCCCGCCGAGTGTCACAACCTGATCATCCACACCCGCCTGCTGGTGGGCGACCAGGCCATCATGGGCTCGGACAGCACGCCCGACCGGCCTTACTCGGGGATCCACGGCTGCTCGATATCGCTGAATGTCGACAGCATCGCCGAGGCCGAGCGGGTGTTCGCCGCGCTGGCGGACCAGGGCACTGTGCAAATGCCGCTGGAGGCCACCTTCTGGGCGGCGCGCTTCGGCATGCTGGTCGACCGCTTCGGCGCCTCGTGGATGGTCAACTGCGAAAAGGACCAGTGACAGGCGCCTGTCGTTAAGCCAAGGGGCCGCGGCGATCCGCGCCCCCTCAGGCCTCGCCCTCGGCCTCCATCGCCCGCAGCCCCGCCAGCCGCTGACGTATGCCTTCGCTGGCCACCGGCCCGGCCTGGACCGTGCACGCCTCCAGCGGCACCGGGCGACCATCGGCCAGGTCGGCCATCATCGGCCGCACCGGCCGGCCGGTGGCGCGCTCGACGATCTGCACGCTTTCCCCTTCCGGCGCGTAATGACGATTGCCCCAGGCGACGAACGCCATCAGCACCACACGAAAATCCTCGCCCCGGGCCGTCGGTACATATTGGTAGCGCAGCGGCCGCTGACTGTAGGCCTGGCGCTCCAGCAAGCCGTCCTCGACCAGCGAATTCAAGCGCCGGGTGAGCATGTTGGGGGCGATCTGCAGGCTGCGGGAAAACTCCTCGAAACGCCGTAGGCCATGCAGAGCGTCGCGCATGATCAGGATGCTCCACCACTCGCCCACACGCTCCAGACTGCGGGCAATCGGGCATTCGTCGTGAAGGAGGGTCTTGCGTTGCATGGCGGTTCCTCGGATTTCGCAGTTGCGTATTTGTGGTCCGGGCATGTTACTTTCATGATGATAGTGACGTCCATAGAGCGACACACCCCACACGAGATGAAGGAACTGAAGGTCATGAACAAACGCATTGTCGTCACCGGCATGGGCGCATTGACCCCGCTGGGCTGCGGCGTCGAACAGATCTGGCAACGCCTGCTGGCCGGGCAATCGGGTATCCGCCGGCTACCGGAAGAACTGATCGGCGACCTGCCGATCAGCATCGGCGGGCAGGTTCCCGACCGCACCGAGGACCCACAGGCCGGCTTCGATCCGGACGCGCTGCTGGCGCCCAAGGAACAGCGCAAGATGGACCGCTTCATCCTGTTCGCCCTCGCCGCCGCCCAGGAGGCGCTGGCCCAGGCCGGCTGGGCGCCGCAGACGGCAGAGGCGCAGGAACGTACCGCCACCATCATCGCGTCGGGCGTGGGCGGTTTCCCGGCTATCGCCGACGCCGTGCGCACCACCGACAGCAAAGGGCCGCGCCGTCTTTCGCCGTTCACCATTCCGTCCTTCCTCAGCAACATGGCCGCCGGTCATGTGTCGATCCAGCATGGCCTGAAGGGGCCGCTGGGCACGCCGGTGACGGCCTGCGCCGCGGGCGTCCAGGCCATCGGTGACGCCGCGCGGATGATTCGCGCCGGGGAGATCGACGTCGCGGTCTGCGGTGGCACGGAAGCCACGATTCACCGGGTCAGCCTGGCCGGTTTCGCGGCCGCGCGCGCCCTGTCGAGCGATTTCAACGACACGCCGGAACGCGCATCGCGGCCCTTCGACCAGGCGCGCGACGGCTTCGTGATGGGCGAAGGCGCCGGGCTGCTGGTGATCGAGGAGCTGGAACACGCCCTGGCCCGGGGCGCCACGCCGATCGCCGAACTGGTGGGCTACGGCACCAGCGCCGACGCCTATCACATGACCGCCGGGCCGGAGGACGGCGACGGTGCCCGCCGCGCCATGCAACAGGCGTTGCGTCAGGCTGGCATCGAGCCGTCGCAGGTCCAGCACCTGAACGCCCACGCGACCTCGACCCCGGTGGGCGACAAAGGCGAGCTGGCGGCGATCAAGAGCGTGTTTGGCAACCACAGCGACCTGGCCATCGCCTCGACCAAGTCGGCCACCGGCCACCTGCTGGGCGCCGCCGGCGGGATCGAAGCGATCTTCACCGTCCTGGCGCTGCGCGACCAGATCGCCCCCGCCACCCTCAACCTGGAAAACCCGGATGCCGGCGCCGAAGGCCTCAACCTGATTCGTGGCCAGGCGCAGCCGCTGGCGATGGAATATGCCTTGTCCAACGGCTTCGGCTTTGGCGGGGTGAATGCCAGCGTGCTGTTCCGGCGCTGGGCGTAAGGCCGGGATTGTTCGCCGGGCACAGGGCGGTTTCAGTGCGGCTTCGCTGAAACCTCAATGTGCCCAGTCAGTCCCGTGCAACTGAGTATTTTCAGCCGGATGTCAAACCATCCGGCACCTTCGCCAGGTTGACATGCATGCGCATCAGCATGGCTTTGAGCTGCTCCACTTCCGCCTCGCTGAAACCCTGGATGGCCACCTCCTCCCAATACATCGCCCGTGGTACCAGCGACTCCACCAGGGCCAACCCCGCGGGCGTCAGGCTGATGCAGACCTGACGGCCATTGGCGTCCTGCCGCTCGCGCAGGATCAGCCCCAGCTTCTGCATGTTGGTCACTTGCCGCGACAAGGTGGAGATCTCCGCCGAAACCCGTCCGCCCAGCTCGCCAAGGCTGAGCCCGCCCTGTTCCCGAAGCACCGCAAGCACTCGGTACATGACCAGCGTCAGGCCATGCTCGCCAAGCTCCTGGGAAAAGCACTCGCCCATGCGCATCCCGACACGAGTGACCAGGTAAGGGACGGCGGTGGAAAAACAGTAACTGTTCAAAGGTTCAGACCTCGGTATCCATTGCTGAGACGGCTCTGCGCGGGGGCATGTTACGTCGTTGAGCTGATCCGGTGAAATGCGCCTGTCCCTTTCATTCGACACTGCCCGAATGGAGATGGTGGAAAACATGCACTTACAACTATTGCAAATGCAATACTTGCAAATACAAATGTCTGTTGGAATACTCCTTCCGCGATCGCCCTCGACCCAAGGCCGCCATCGCGTTCCGAGCCAAGGAGGCGACACCCGGTTGACTCAACCGACGGCAACCCGGAGTCCTTCCACCTTTCACAACGGCAGATTGTCCCTATGAATGCTTCCTCTTCCTACAGTCTGGCAGCACGGCTTTTCCACTGGAGCATGGCGCTGATCATCATCGGCGTCTGGCTGATCGGTTTTTACTCCGCCAACCTGCGTGGCGATGTGCCCAGGGGCGGCCCGGCGGTCTTCGTGCACAAGGCGATTGCCAGCACCGTGCTGTTCCTGCTGCTTGCCCGGCTCTGCTATCGCTTGACCCACCGCTACCCGGCCATGCCCAGCAGCGTCTCCAGGGCGATGTCCGGCATCGCCCATATCGCCCACGCCCTGCTCTACCTGATCGCCATGTTGGCCGTGCCGCTTTCGGGCTGGTACTGGAGTTCGGTCGCCGGTCACCCGATACCGCTGCTGGGTCTGTTCAACCTGCCGCCCATAGCGCCGGTGGATCAGTCCCGCTACGACCTGGCCATGTGGATACATCGCCTGCTGTCCTGGGGCGCCGGCGCCTTGATCCTGGTCCACGTGCTGGCGGCGTTCAAGCATCACTTCTTCGACAAGGACGACATTCTTGCGCGCATGTTGCTCAGGGTTCGCCGCCGCGGCTGACGCCCGGGCTGGAAGGTAGAGAGGATGGGCGGCTGCGAGCCACCCTCGAGCTAACCAAACTGTAATGACGCCGGATTTATAGCGGCTGGATCGGGCTTTCACTAGGACGATCGTGCCAACACCCCCTTACCTTACCCACACCCTCCAAATGAATGAGTAGCTTGGGCGCAGATTCCGGAGCGCGCAGTCACCAGGCTCTGAAATCCGAGCGAAGAAGAACAAGAAGACTTCAGCTCTTGTTTTTTTTCATGACTTTTTAGTTTGTGAGGGAAAACGAACCATGGCGATATTCGACTACAAGGGCCAAGACGGCCGCGTGCTGATTTCAGATGCCTGGAACCTGGCCACCTACACCAGCGGCGTAGCGACGGTAGGCGCGCTCTACCACTTGCCCGGGGCGGTCCTGGGAGAAGGCAACACCTTTGTCCTGCCCAAGGGCTGGCGCGAGATCAGCGCCAGCGACCTGGGCATCGACGGCAGCCACCTCGACCTGACAGGCAGCTTCAAGGGCGAAAACGTATCCGGCTCCCAAGCCAAGGTATTCGGCCAATACGACGAGAGCGGCAAGCTGGTCAAAATGGGCTTTTCGATTGCCGGCACCAACTCGCCGATGGACTTGCTGGGATACCCGGCAATGATCGACAACTCCTACATCCACGGCTACGACTACCTGCTCGACTCGATCAAGAACTACGCCAGCAGCCATAACCTGACGGGCAAGGATGTGCTGGTCACCGGCTACAGCCAGGGCGGCTCCGTGACCAACAGCATGTACCAGGGCAGGGAAACCCTGGCCGACGGCTTTTTCAAGGATTCGGACTACTTCGGCATGGCGTCGCCAAAGGCCAGCAACAGCGACGGTATCTTCAACTTCGGCTTCGAAAACGACATCGTGCACCGGCTGATCGGCGAACAGACCGACCTGAGCGGCGCCATTCTCGCGGCCCTCAAAGGCAGTGACGCCAGCTACACCTCGACCACCGACAACATCGTGCTGTTCGACACGGTCTACGCTTTGCCCACCTGGCCCAACGGCCCCTTCTCCGTGGTCAATCCCAACGGCTGGGTGGCGCACCTGGAAGGCGTTTTCATCAACCCCATCCAGCGCATCGGCCAGTCGACGTTCTACGACTACATCGAGCGTGACAGCACCATCGTCATCAGCAACCTCGACCCGGTCAGCCGCAGCTTTACCTGGGTCAGCGACAAATACTCCGCCACCTCCAACCACTTCGGCACGCCGGCCTTTCTCCTCGGAACGGACAGCGCGGACAAGCTGCAGGACGGCAGGAACGACGACTTCCTCGACGGTTTCGCCGGCAACGACAGCTTCAGGGTCAGCACCGGCACCGACATCGTCGCCGGCGGCGTGGGCGACGACAAAGTCTTCCTGCAGGGTACGGTCACCAGTTACGAAGCCGTGCGCCTGAGCGATGGCAGCCTGTTTCTCAACGACACCAACGGACGTTACGGCCTCAAGGAGCTGCACGACGTCGAGCATGTCGAGTTCGAAGGCCTCCTGGGCCAGGCCTTGACCCCGGCCTTTACCGTGACCGGCAGCAAACTCGATTTCGAAGGCCTGTTCGGGTCGGACAAGAGCTACGCCAAGGCCACCGAAGGCACGCAGTTGGCAGACCTGCTGAAGGGTACCGCCTCCCGCGACCTGATCTTCGGCCAGGGCGGTGACGACCTTATCGAAGGCGGTGCGGGCCATGATCTGCTGCACGGTGGAAGCGGCAACGACACCCTGCTCGGCGGCAATGGCAACGACGCACTCTATGGTGGCGCGCATAACGACATCCTGGTGGGTGGCCTGGGCAACGACACGCTCAGCGGCGGTGTGGGCAGCGATCTGTTTGTCTTCGACGTGGGCGGCTTCGGCCATGACGTGATCAGCGATTTCAACGTTCACCAGAACGGCTTCGATCAGTTGGTGTTTTCCAAGTCGCTGTTCGCTTCCACGGCCGCCGTCCTCAGCGCCACCAGCCAGCAAGGCAGCGACAGCCTGATCGTGGCGGGAGACAGCAGCATCACCCTGGTCGGCTTCAACCCCGCGCAACTGAGCGCGGACATGATCAGCCTGGTCTGACGCTCGATGGGCACACCCTCCGTTCCTGTGAGGGTGTTGCTCCAGCCGGCTTTGACCATTTCAGAAACACAAAGGGTCCACCTTGGGGTGGGCCCTTTTTTTGATCGTCCGTTCTTTATTTAGGCCACTTGAGCGATCGGCAAGCAGGTCCTATCGGCTGCGCCGTAGCGCATCACCCGGCCAGGTAGCGTGACGAAGGGATGCAGGGCCGCCTGCAGCAGCTGCCAGGGCATCGGCATACGTTTCTCAAGGCAATAAAAACGCGATCTCGCAACTTCGATTAATCTTCAATTTTTTGGCAGGAGCCAATCTGATGAGTCTCAAGTGCGCTCTAGTGATCATCACAGCCGTTTCAGCATCAGGCAGCGGAACCATCAATACCACTTTCCGCGACGATGCAGTCTCAAGCAACAAACTGGCTCGTTGGCACTCCCATTGCGATTCAGTACCAAGAGCCTACAGCGGTGTCGTTCTTGACTACTGCGCCCCCAACGGCCCATCCCGCCAGGCTACTGGCTTTGATGGACACCCTTCGGCAGCGTTGATTGCTCTAGATATGGGGATCTCCGGGATAGCGGATACCCTATACCTACTGTTGCCCTACACGGTTTACTTGCAGAACAAGCTCGGGGATATCCAGAAGGCAAATTTTGAATAGACCTGCGCAATAGAATAATTGCCGATGATCGGCATGGGTTTCTCCTGCTTCCACTAACGGTGCTCGCGGCGGGCACGGACGGCTGCAAACAATCGACCAGGCGGCGGATGACGAGCGAGAGCAGGTTCTGGTGTCCCAATGGCAGGCCTCCCGAGGGGTGGGCAGACGCGATGCCGACCCCATCAGTATCAGCCTGTCGATTTCCGGTCCAGGGTCCGAACAGTGCCAGCAGGAACAACGTCAGGAATCGCTTTTCCCTGCTTCTGGGTGCTCACTCGACACCGAGTTGTTTACATCTACGTCGATCATCTCTTCATCGACCGGCGCCTCATCGTTCGCAGGCAATGGAATCTCAGGCTCCTTACGCTTTTCGCTGTCCGTGGTTCGCGTTACACCCTGCTGCGACCAGCTATTAGGTGCACTTTCGTCAATTTTCATGATGGCTCTCCGCTCTAATGCTCGGGAAATCCGTACTTAAACATGAGAAACGACAGAGCCTTGCAAATGCCAAGAACTGGACAAGCGGCGGTCAATAAAAACCCGGCCCGGTGGCTAATGCCGATCAGTTAAGCGATTGGCTCCACTGTAGGAGATTCTATGTCTACCCCACCGTATCGACCGTAGGTCGATACGGCTGTTGGGTCTTCATCAGAGCGAAGGCAATACGGGCTAATTTACGCGCAAGGATGATCAGCGCTTCTGTTCGCTTCAGACCGCGCTGCAGGTATTGCTGATAGCGGGATTGCCAAGCCTTGGTCCTGCTTGCCGCCATGGCGGCGTTGTAAAGCAAGCGTCGGGTTTCCGAGTCGCCTTGCTTGCTCAGCTTGCGTCGACCGTTGTAACGCCCCGACTCCTT
>NZ_OBDX01000009.1:0-207643 GCF_900215185.1 Pseudomonas sp. LAMO17WK12:I10
GATAGCGAATCAGGCTCGATCATCTTGACCCGCGAGGTCAATGGCAAGACCGAGCATGTGACGGTCGGCAATGGCCTGATCGGCTTGACCCGCGATCTGCTGGTGTTCGCCGATGGCGCGGTCCGTACCGACACGGTGCGCTCCACCCTGGCCGGCAAGGGCTCGTCGGCCACCGTCGACGATCTAAGGGCCCAGGGCGCACTGACCAGCGACACGGTCGATGACTGGAAGAGTGATACCTTCACGGGTGGACCCGGAGCGCCGAAGATTGCCGAAGTGGGCTACAAGGATCAGGTGAGTAAGTACCACAAATATTCTGGTGGTGTCTCTGTATACGGTAGTGCGGCGGCCGGCAGTACCGTTGAGCTGGAGTGGGCGGGTGCGCGCAAGAGCGTAACGGCTGACGCCAATAACCAGTGGTCTACGTCCTTCAGTAGCGACGAGTTGCCAGCCGATGGCAACACCACCATTACAGCCACCGTCACCAGCCAAACCGGCAAAGTATCCACAATCAACCGGATGGTGACGGTGGATACGATCGCTCCGGATAAACCGGTGCTTGATCCGGTGACTGGCGACAATCGAATCACGGCCGCCGAACGGGCTGCCGGCCTCACCCTAACCGGCAGTGCCGAGGCGGGCAGCAAGATGGTCGTTTATTGGAATTTGGATGGAGACTCGAAAAATGTGAACGTCGACGATACCGGCAAGTGGTCGTTGACGTTGACTAATGAACAAATCCTGAACGGTAACGGTACCCTCCATTTACTTGTTCGGGACCAAATCGGTAACTCCTCGGATCGAGATTATCAGGTGCAGATGGACGCAAGTGAGCCGGGTACCCTGATAGTCTCCCCCTTGGACAACATGGTGATCGGTGCCTAAGCCAGTCGTTGGTGCATGTCCCGGGCTATCCACGCCTGAGGCATGCGCCAACCAAGTTCATGCTGGCCAGAATCGCTTCGCGGCTAAGCGCCCCCAAATCCATCGCCATACGACCGCACGCAAGGATCCTTGCGATGCCGGTCGGTGACAAACATCGCGCAAATTGCCGCCCTCACGTTCGCTGAGGGCCGTGCCAATCATCCCGCAAGTGTATACCTGCGAACGTGCAGAACTCCCCAGGGATTTGTGATCTCACCGGCGGCTGGCCGCCTAATTTTCCCGTGGGGGCTGTTGCATAAAGCGTCTGTCGTTGATCGGCCTTTGGCTGCTGTGCCTGCTCGGTTCGCTGGTGGTCGCCCTTTGGATGCTGCTGGCCGCCTTGGTTGGCAGTCAGCGCGCCTGGAGATTGGCAATTGCGCACGACCAACTGGTGAACGCGGCGTTAGGCGGTCATGAAGACGAGACCATTAGCAGCCGGGCCGGGAAGGCGGCCCGTGCAGGCAGGCGCTGGGGCTGCGTGTTATGCCGCTTCCTGGATCGGCTCGATTCCAGGCACTGCGAACGCAGTATCGAACTCGACGAGTCCTAAGGCGGCTGGGTTTCCCGCTAACTCGTGGCTCTGTTTCTTCTGAAACGCCGTTGACTTTACGTCAAGCTCCCCCGCTTGGAGCGCGCCTTTCGCCGCTGGCGGAGTTCTTTTATTCGGATGCAAGGACATATTGTCAGGCCGTTGCGCTGGCATCGGCGGCGCAGCCTTGCCCCACGTTCCAGTGTATCTGCATCAGCCTGACACCGCCCATCGCGTACCAGTGCACGCCGCAGACCTCAAGTTCTCATATAACAGGAATCATCCATGTCAACCAACCTGCTCTATCTTATTAATCCATCCACCAGCCGTGACATCCTGGACCTGCGCACCGAGGGGGCTCGGTACAGGCTTAATGGGGTCGATTATGACTATCGCCTGAGTGGCGATGTAAAAGTCAGCGGCAACAGCGTGTCGAACGTTGTGCGGGCGGCACCGGGGGTGTCGCTCGATGCTCGGCAACTGCTCGGGGGGGAGGATTGCATCTTCTTTACCGGGCATTGGTCGAATTACACCAAGACCCTCACGGATGACGGCGCTATCGTTTTTACCCGCACCGTTGATGGCCAAGTCGAACGCGTGATGGTTGGTAATGGCCGAATTGGCGTGACCCGTGACCTACTGGTGTTTGCCGATGGCAGCGTGCGTACCGACACCGTGCGCGAGGCCCTGACTACTAAGGGGCTGGCGGCCAGCACCGAGGATCTTAAAACCCAGGGCGCGCTGACCGACACTACGGCCGACGACTGGAATACCCAGGTCACCTCCGGTAATCCGGGAGCCTTGTTGCCGGATAACCCAGGAGGCAGCGTGCGGGGGTTTGCCAAGCCGGGGCCCAACTTTGCGTTGCCGACCCCAGGCGTGGCCCAGGTGCTTGCCGGTTCCGCCGGGGTGGATCAAGTGTTCGTCACCCCGGGTGCGACCGTTAATGCCAAGAATTTGTTGGGCGGCGAAGACCGTATTTTCTTTACCGGCACCTGGGCGGACTACCACAAGACACTGGATAGCGAATCAGGCTCGATCATCTTGACCCGCGAGGTCAATGGCAAGACCGAGCATGTGACGGTCGGCAATGGCCTGATCGGCTTGACCCGCGACTTGCTGGTGTTCGCCGATGGTGCGGTCCGTACCGATACGGTGCGCTACACCCTGGCCGGCAAGGGCTCGTCGGCCACTGTTGACGACCTTAAGGCCCAGGGCGCACTGACCAGCGACACGGTCGATGACTGGAGGGAAGACACCTTCACGCGCGGGGCTGGGGACGTGACGATTGATACTGTAAGCGGCGACGATCAGGTCAATGCTGCCGAGAGGAACGCTGGCGTCACTGTCAGCGGTCGTGCGGCGGCTGGTAGTGCCGTTGAGCTGGAGTGGGGAGGGACGCGAAAGAGTGTAACGGCTGACACTGAGGGCAAGTGGTCGGCGGGCTTCGATCGTAGCGAGGTGCCAGCCGATGGTAACTCCACCATTACGGCCGCCGGCAAGACCTCCATAAACACCCGGGCAGTGGTAGTGGATACGGTAGCCCCAAAAGTTCCAACGATTGATGATGTGACTGGCGACAATCGGATCACTGCTGCCGAGAGGGCTGCGGGTTTTACTCTCACCGGCACTGCCGAACCGGATGGCAAGGTGCTTATGAATTGGTTTTTTGGTACTTCCAGTACCGAGCCTGCCATAACGAAGACGGTGGCCGTCGATAGCGCGGGACGATGGTCAATGAGTGTCTCCAGTAGCGAGTTTCCTAGCTTCGTAGGCCCCTCCGTTGTGTATACGCACAGCATCGATAAGGCCGGCAACACGCATAGCTACTACACACAGATCGTGCAGGTTGAGGCTCCAGCCCCCGCAGCATCGGCCATCGATACGATGGCCAATATGGTCATCGGTGCCTAAGTCGTTGCATGCCCCGGGCGATCCTCGCCTGAGGCATGCATCAACCGAATGCTGCCCAGAGTCGCTTCGCGGCTAAAGTGATAACGCGACAATCCCCATAGCTATACGACCGCGCGACAAATCCTTGCGATGCCGGTTGGTGACAAATATCGCGCAAATTGCCGCCCTCACGTTCGCTGAGGGCCGTGCCAATCATCCTGCAAGTGTGTGCCAACAAACTTGCGAACTTACAGTTCCATGCAGAGATATCGAAGAGCAAGATCGTGTGAGGGATGCAATATCTGCTCTTGATCTGCCTGTAGTCCAAATGATCGGCCTGGCTATCGGTGCTGGCCCCTTCGAAACAAAAGCTGAAGCCAAACAGGCTCTGGCCGTTTTACGCAATGAGCCAAGGCTTTTCAGTGAGATCGTGTATCGGGACTCGGTTAGCGGCAAGTATCCGCCGATCTCTGACTAGAAACAGGAATCCATCCGAGGCCCGCTAAGTGCGGGCTTTTTTGTGCCCTAGCTAAAAGGGTGGCGGTTCATCCACCTCCTCCAACTCTCCTCCTTCGATCACCCGATCCTCGTCACTCGACCTATCCCACTTCAAAGTGACCGTGCCGTCATCGTTGAAGGTCATGTCGATGCCGTCAGTTTCAGCCAGCAACTCGAGAACGGCCTCCCATTCCTGATCGCCGTCCGTGTCCAGGCGATGAATTGTCACCCACCTCTGAATCTGCGCCACCGGCGAACCAATCATTGCTGAAACCCTGAGCCCCAACCTCTCCAGGCCAGTTAGCTCTGGCCGCTCCTGCGGCCCCTGGCTCTTCTTCTGCTTACTCATACTGCACCTCATGAATATCTGTACATGCATACAGTATTAAAAATAAGCACAAGTTCGCTTGCATTATAAACACAAGCATGCTTTTATAAATGCAAGTCCACTTGCACTTGGACAGGGCCTCAAGAGGCCCGCCGCTCTTTAACAACGTGAAGACGAGTCACCCGGCGCCAGAGTTCTTTTCCTGACAGTGGCCATAAGCCCGGGTGAACAGTAAGTAACACAGCAGGCTCCCTTGCCCGACACGTCGGCTCGCTGGTCTGTTGAGCTTTAGAGAATTCAGCTGCTGCGCCCGGCATGCCGTCGCAGCGGCCAACACAACATAGCAACTGCCGAGGATTTCTCGGTAGTTGGATTCAAGCCGATGACGGCCGCCAGTAGCGGGTCACGGCGGAAAGCATCACTGAGCAGCCTTCTTGCGAGGGTTGCTTGGGATGACAACCACAACCCAACGAAAGGAGCTCCTATGAGCGCATTTACCAAAGGCCAGCCGGTCATCCTTACCAATCCTCGCGGCACGGAGAAGGCCGGCAAATTCGTCGGTGTTAAGAACCTGGGTACCGGCCGCGGTGGCGGTGAATACCTGGTCGTCGACGTTGACGGCAAAGAGATGAAAGCGCGCGCCAGCAAAGTTCGCGCTGCCTGATTTCACTGGCTGGCCTTGGCGACAGGGCCGGCATCAAAGCCGATTCACCGAGGCCGCTTTGATGCACAGGAGATAACCATGGCAAGAGGATTGGTTCTTGGGATAGGCATCAACGACCTGCCCCGCTATCACAACTGCCCCTTCTACAGCAGGTGGAAAGGGATTCTCCGGCGCTGCTTCGGCGAGCGTGATGATCGCCACTATGAAGGCTGCCAGGTTGCGGAGCCATGGCTGAGATTCAGCGTCTTTAAAGCCTGGATGGAGCAGCAGCCCTGGCTTGGCAATCACCTAGACAAGGACATCTTGAGCCCCGGCGCGAAGATCTACCGTCCGGAAACTTCGGTGTTCGTGCCCAGCATCCTGAACAACTTGGCCATAGATCGACCATCCCAGCGAGGCGATCTGCCTGTCGGGGTATCACACACGAAGCGCGGCAAGCCATTCATGGCAAGAGTTCACTGGCTGGATGGCAGTCGCACCAGCGTAGGCAGCTTTGACTGTCCACACGAAGCGCACAGAGCCTGGGCCATCGCCAAAGCTGGCGTCATCCGGCAAGCGGTCGATCAGTACCGCACGACCGACAGATTCGACGAGCGAGTCTGCATCGCCCTGCTGGATAGGGCCGACAAGCTCGCTTCTATCTGAAATCAACAGCCCTGGAGGGCAAGACGATGCGACCAGTTATGACCATGAAGGCCCTGCACGACGATCGTGGGCGCCGGACAGGGATAAAAGACGCGGCAGAAGGCAAGTTTCACGGCTGGGGCGTTGAGTACGAGGAGTTCGAGAGTGGCCCTGGCAATTTCAGCGTCGCCATCGTCGAAATGGCTGACGGTACCGTCCAGACATTGATGCCTTGGGCGATTCGCTTCCTCGATAGCGATGACGCTCAACAGCAGTCGCTCAACGACTTCATTGCAGACCCGATCATCATCGGCTGAACAACCAGCGCCACGACAGCCTGTCGTTAACTGCCCGATCCTCTCTATGAGAGCGCATCGGGGTGTGATCTGCGTAGCTCAATGGTAGGGCTACCCCCGACCGGAATAGGGCTGGATGCCCATAGGTTGGAGCCGTGGTGGTTGCGGGCTTCGAAACCCGTCGTAGATCACACCCCGATGCGGATGGTTGAGCTAACAGCCGCTGCTGCTGAGCAGCGTAAGCGATGACCGCTATTCCCGGAGATCAGCACCGGCCTTCTGCATCACAACCCAACCGGAGAGCACCATGCTCCAGATCATCCTGATCGGCGCAGCGCTGAGTCATGTGCGGCCAGAACCGCCTATCCCTGCCGGCCTGCCAACCGATCCACTGCGCTTTCACCGTGAGCACTGGCGATGTACTGAGGGTCGGCGGTCGTTCTGGCGATCACTGTCCCGCCCAAAATTCTGACTCTGAGATCACTGCATCGTAGAGCTGCACCCGAAAGCCCCGACGTCCAACGGGGCTTTCGTCTTCCCCGACACAAGTCGCATGCACTCCCCTCCACGCCCAACGGCAACCAGTGGATCGGATGAGTGCAGCCGAGTTTTGTTGGATCAACCAGGAGCAAGTCATGAGCGAGCAACGAGCGCCTTTACCACGGTCGACGGATAACGCAGACCAAATGAATCTGCCCGAGGGCAAGACCTGCGGTGACTGCGTGCACTGCCGCCGCTGCACGCTGATGTTCGGCCACATCCCTGCTGACGAATCGTGCGACTGGAGCCCTTCGCGCTTTCGTGAAGCCGTGCCAACCACCGCATAACCCCAAACACTGGAGGTCGCCATGAGCGATTGGATCAAGTGCAGCGACAGGCTTCCGCCCATTCGCCAGCGCGTGCTGGTGTATCGCCTGGGCAAGAAGACCAACGACGGCCCCTTCTTCGCCATGACCTGCGGCAATGAGCACCGGCCTTGGCGCTATATCGACGGCGACCGCTGCGACATCACGCCTACGCACTGGCAGCCACTCCCCGCCCCGCCCACCGAGTAACCCGCCACCCTGGAGGCGACCATGAGCGCACTACGCGAAGCACAGTTTGAGTATGACGAACGCTTGCCTCCTCCGGTGAGCGAGGAAGCCCAGGCCGAAGCCGAGGCTGAATGGCTGAAAACGAACGCCGAACGCTTGATACTCGGCTACCGCATCGAGTGGGGTTACAAAAAGTCGGACCGCGGCGAAGTCACCCAGGCCGACTACTGGCAAGCACTCCAGGACCTGGCCAATCAGCGACAGAAGGATGGCGAAGACGAAATTGACGCCTTCGGCGAGCTTCTGGCCCTGGCCGGCAGCTTCGGCAGCGGCGGCAGGATGTTTGACCTACAGGTGTACCTGTTGGGCTCCAAGACGGCCCGCAAGGAAGTAGCCCTCGACCTGCTTCGTCCACACGTAGCAAAAGCTGTCGCCTTGCAGGCCGAGCAGGATGATCTGGAGCGGGAGGTTGGCTGGTGAGTCCGCACATCCTCATCGACCAGGCCCTGGACGGGGTCGCCGACCCAGGCAGCCAGTCGGACATCGACGTCCTGGTGCAGGACCTGATCACTCGCCTGTTCACCGATGGCGCAATCACCACTGACGAGTTCAACCACTACTGCAAGCGCCTGTTGGAAGCCTGCCAGCGGCGCAAGGAGGCAGCATGAGTACTGCACCGGTTAAGTCCCTGATCGATGAGCAGCTTGAAGAGCTGCCCGCCGACCGCATGATCCTGGCCTTCACTCACGCCAAGTGGCTTGGCGCCCTTTCGCTGGCTCACGATGCGGGCATCCCGAACGTGCATGCCTGGAGCGGCCGGGCCTGCCTTTGCGGAGAGTGGACAGTAGCCTATGAGGTAAAGGCGTGAGCCGCCTCCAAGTCGCCCGCCGCGCGGCCTACTGGCGCGGATCTGCAATCACCCTTCTCTTCTGCACCTTCCTGATGCTGCTGGGCGCCCTAGCCGACCGCATCACCTCCTAAATCAAGCATTCATCGCTGCGCTTGGCGCGGCAAGGAACAGTCATGTCCGCACAAAACGTGGCGCCGGTGGCGCACGAACGAAACCTTCACGTCCTGCCGCATGCCGCAACCAGCACCAGCGCCCTGGTATTGGATGGCGACAGCCTGGACAAGATGATGCGCCTGGCCGAAGTCATGGCCACCGGCCGCGCCACATTGCCGAAGCACTTCAATGGAAACCCTGCGGACTGTCTGGCGGTCGTCATGCAATCGATGCAGTGGAAGATGAATCCATTTGCGGTGGCCCAGAAAACGCACTTGGTCAACGGCGTCCTTGGCTATGAGGCTCAGCTGGTCAACGCGGTCATTACCACCTGCGCACCGGTGATGGATCGCCTGCACTATGAGTGGTTCGGGGCCTGGGAGAAGGTGATCGGACAGTTCACCATCAAGAACGGCGACAAGGGCGAGTACCGCGTCCCGGGCTGGAAGCTGGAGGACGAGCAAGGCCTAGGCGTAAAGGTCTGGGCCACCTTCCGCGGCGAGGACGAACCACGCGTCCTTGAGCTGCTTCTGGCCCAGGCTCGCACCCGCAACAGCACACTCTGGGCGGACGATCCTCGCCAGCAACTGGCCTACCTGGCCACCAAACGCTGGTCGCGCCTCTACTGCCCAGACGTGATTCTAGGCGTATACAGCCCGGACGAGCTCGAAGAAAGCGCGCCAACTGTCCGCGACGTTTCACCACGCCCGACAGCCTCTCCCGATGAACTCCGCGATTACCCCGACGACAAGCTCGCCGAGAACCTGCCGAAATGGCGCGCCGCGATCGACGCGGGCCGGTCAACACCCGAGAAAGTCATCGCGACCATCGCCAGCAAGTACACCCTGACCGATCAGCAGATCGAAACCATCCAAGGCCTCGCGCCGATTGAAGGTGAGCCGGTATGAAAATTCACAACGTAGCTCAAGGCTCCGCCGAGTGGAATGCCCTCCGCGCCCAGCACGACACCGCCTCCGAGGCTCCCGCCATGATGGGGGTCTCGAAATACCAGACCCGAACCGAACTGCTGACCGTGAAGAAAACCGGCATCACGCCGGAAGTCACCCCGGCCCAGCAGCACATTTTCGACAAGGGCCACGCCACCGAAGCGTTGGCCCGGCCGCTCGTCGAGGCCATGATCGGCGAAGAGCTCTACCCAGTCGTGGGCACCGACGGCAAACTGCTGGCCTCCATGGACGGCGCCACGATGCTTGGCGAGACCCTGTTCGAGCACAAGCTGTGGAACGAGTCGCTGGTTGCCCAGGTGAAGGCTGGAGAGCTGGAACCGCACTACTACTGGCAGCTTGAGCAGCAACTGCTGGTGAGCGGTGCAGAGCGTGTGATCTTCGTTTGCTCCGACGGCACCGCCGAGAACTTCGTGCACATGGAATACCGGCCTGTCACCGGTCGCGCGGCGCAACTAGTCGAAGGCTGGAAACAGTTCGAGGCCGACCTGGCCAACTTCGAAATGGCCGAGGCGCCGTCGATCGTTGTTGGCAAAGCCCCGGACGAGCTTCCCGCACTCCGCATCGAGCTAACCGGCATGGTCACCGCGAGCAACCTCAAGGTGTTCGAGGAGTCGGCGCTGGCGGTAATCGACTCGGTGAAAACCACGCTGGTGACGGATCAGGACTTCGCCGATGCCAAGAAGGCTGTGAAGTGGTGCGGCGATGTCGAGCAAGCAGTCGACACCGCGAAGAAACAGGCCCTCTCGCAAACCCAGACCATCGACGAGCTGTTTTCGTCTCTCGATCGCATCTGCGCGCACGCCCGGGAAACTCGCCTGAAAGTCGACAAGCTGGTGAAAGCCCAAGAGCTGCTGGTGAAGAGCAACATCAAGCAAAAGGCCGAGCAGGCGCTGGCGGATCACGTCGCAGCGATAAACAAAACTCTGGGCCGGGTCACCCTGCCGGCGGTGACTGCGGACTTCGTCGGCGCCATGAAGAACAAGCGCACGATCGCCAGCTTGCAGGACGCCGTGGATACCGAGCTGGCTCGGGCGAAAATTGCTGCGAGCCAAACCGCGGACGCAATCCGCATCAATCTGGCCAGCCTGGCCGAGCTGGCAGTCGATCACGCCTTCCTGTTCAACGATGTTCAGCAGCTGGTGATGAAGGCGAACGACGACCTAGTCGCGCTGATCAAGGTGCGGATCTCCGAACACCAGGAGGCCGAGGAGCAGAAAGCCGAGGCCCAACGCGAACAGATCCGCCAGCAGGAACTGAAGCGAATGGAAGACGAGGCGAAGGCCAGGACGCCGGTTGAGCCTGCACCAGTCGCTAGCCCGGCGTCGGTGAAACCCGCCGCACCGGTTCAGTCCGCCACGAAGCCAGCGACCACCACTGCGGCGCCGGTAAGCCTGCAGGCTGAAGTGTTCGACCTGGAGGCGCTGATTCATGCCGTCGCCGGAGGTCATGCGCCTATCACGGTGCTGACCGTGGACTGGGAAAAGCTCGACGCGATGGTTGCGGCACAGGGCACCAAGTTCAGCATGGCCGGCGTGAGGCTGGTGAAGGTGGCGGCATGATCAGCAACCACTTGAGCCTGATCGAGCAACAGCGGCAGAGCGCGGAATCACTCAGTGACCAGGTTGCGCAGTACCTGGCCTCCGGCGGCCAGATTTCCCGACTGAAAAGCCCGCCGCGAAATCCCCTGCAGCCTCCCCGCTCAACCCGGGTAGATCCTGAAACGGTCCTCAAGCGTAAACCGAGACCGATGACTCTGGCCGAACGCCGCGCCCTTCGAAAAATGGCGGACTCACTATGAGCAAGCGCAAACCATGCAATCGACGAGTCCAGATCGAGCGCAGTATGCGGGCCTTGGTCAACACCAACCATGCAGCAGTTATCAACATCGACCCGAGCGGCCTTCAGGTCATGATCAACTGGAAGAACGGAAAGCAGATTCTCTCGAAGCCGGTTTCCGACGCGCTGTGTGATGTAGCGCACCGCTGGACGATTTACATAGCCGGCATCTGCGTTCGGCAGGATGGCGCTCAGTACATCAAGTCAATCGACATAACACCGGATGGCGTCCACCTGGTGGAAAGGCTTTCGGATGTGCTCGAGCATTTCTACGACGAGGTGAAAGCTGACTGCAATCCGAACCACCTTGTCGGCATGGGGTGGCTGGCCGTTCCTGGAAACACCTCTGTGCCCGAGGCGCAGTTGTCCTCCCTGTTGGCATCAATCGGCGCCTGGAATCAGGTGAAGGTAGCAGCGTGAGACGTTTCCGCACCCAACAACGCAAACGACAGACCTGGCTGGCACTGCCGGCCAGTGGAATTGAAGAGATAGGCCATGGCCAAGAGCAATGCCCAATTGCAGAAGGACAAACGCGCCAAGGAGAAGGCGCTGCTCGAGCGGATCGGCGCCGAGAAACGTTCGCTGATTGTTTCGAAAGCTCTCGATGACGCCCTGCTGATCCTCGGCGAGCGCCACGGCTTTGAGGAATGGCAGGAGACGGTGTCGACGCTGATCCTGAATCTGGCTGCGGCGTCGGTCGAAGAATCGGCACGCTTCGCCAGCATGTCGCGACAGAAAATCGTAATCACGGAAAAGCAGTCGCGACAACTTGAGCGATTTGCCCAGACCGGTGTCGAAGCCTGACCTATATCTCACTTTTTCTGCGATTGGATGGGCTGGCTATTTTCTGCTTTCTGGGGAGCAGCCAGGACCTGAGACGTTTCAGTTCCAGGCTGATTACTTTGGGGTTTAGGCGCGCCTGTGTTGCTCAGCGCTATGATGGCGACAACGAGACTCACCGTGGCAATCATCGCGCTAAGAATCGCCACCAGCGTGTTCAACCCAGGATTCGAATTCCAGTAATCAACAAAACTTTGCCATTTGGTTTTGGATGCCTGTTCGTAACCAGCCTCGGTCAGAAAGTACTTCAACCCTCCCTCACACCGCATGTATCCCTTTCGCTCAAGTTCCTTGAAGTTATCGAGAAGCAACGGTCGTGCGACGTTTCCTTCCACTTCGAAAAGACCGTCGATGTGCTGATCGAACAGTTCGTGAGCAGTGGCCAACGCGAAGAACTCATCCAAATGCCGGATGCCATGGCCGTGCTTATCTAGGTACATGCCATCGATTGCGCGGAGCAATTTTAGCGGCATTTCTTTCGGGATTTTTCCAGTAAACACTCTGATTTCCTTGATCCGGCCTCATGCCGGGCCATCAAGCAATAGCCCACTTCTACGAATCACGCCAGCCGGCGAGGATCAACCATGCCCATTACCTATGGAAGCGTCTGCAGCGGCATTGAAGCTGCGACCCAGGCCTGGCACCCGCTAGGAATGCGTGCCGCCTGGTTCGCTGAGATTGAGCCGTTCCCGTGCGCGGTGCTGGCCCACCACTACCCCGATACGCCAAACCTCGGCGACATGACCCGTTTGGCTGCCCTGGTGCTGGCCGGCAAGATCGCCGCGCCGGATATCCTCGTCGGCGGCACACCCTGCCAGGCCTTCAGCGTGGCCGGTATGCGCGAAGGCCTAACCGATCCCCGCGGCGCCCTCACCATCAAATACGTGGAGCTTGCAGATGCAGTTGACTATGTTCGAGCAGGTCAGCGAAAGCCGCCCTGCATCGTCACCTGGGAGAACGTCCCCGGCGTCCTCAGTGACAAGGGGAACGCCTTCGGATGCTTTCTTGGCGCGCTTGCTGGGGAAGACTGCGAGCTGCAGCCTCCAGGGAAGAAATGGCAGGACGCTGGTTGTGTGTATGGACCCAAAAGAACAATCGCGTGGCGGGTCTTGGACGCCCAATATTTCGGCCTGGCCCAACGACGCCGTCGTGTGTTCGTTGTCGCAAGTGCTCGAGACGGGTTCGATCCCACTGAGGTACTTTTTGAGCGCGAAGGCGTGCGCCGGGATACTGCGCCGCGCCGAGGCGAGGGGCAAGACGTTACCGGAACAGCTCCTTTCGGCCCTGCGCTCCAGTGCGGATGCGGATACGTCTTTGGGGAATCCCTAGGCGTCTACGGCTGCCCGAACTGCGAGGGTGACGAGGGGCCCGCGGTCGGGATGTTCGGCGGGATACCGGCATTCGGTGGCCACAGCCTGAGCGGATCGATCGAGCGAGCTGCGACTCTCACCGCGAAAGACAGCCGACTGGACATCGAAAGCGAGACGTTCTTTGTCGCTCCCACGCTAGCCGGCGGCGGCCGGAAGAATGGCGGCTACAGCTACGACGACGTGCCATGTGTCGCTGCGACCCTCGATGCGAGCTACGGACGCTTGCAAGGCTGCTCTGGCCAAGACGCGAACCACGAGCATAGCCACCTGGTGGTGCATGGCACGCAAGACCCCTGCGTCAGCATTGATAAGGCCCACACACTGGGCCGTAATAATGGCCAGGAGAACGCCCTGTACTGCCGGGAGATCGCGCAAACGGTTACCAGTAACTACGGCAAGCAGTTGGACAACACCAACTCCGCCCTGGGGCCGAACATCGTTGCGGAGCTGTCTCCAACACTACGGTCCGGGAACATGCGCAACAACAGCAACCCAACTACAGAGGCGTCCATGTTGGTAGGCGGATCAGCAGTTCGCCGCCTCACGCCAATCGAGTGCGAGCGCCTCCAGGGCATGGCCGACAACTACACGCTGATCCCCTGGCGCGGCAAGCCTGCCGAGGAATGCCCGGACGGGCCCCGCTACAAGGCGATCGGCAACAGCAAGGCTGTCACCGTGGTTCGCTGGATTGGTAGGCGGATTCTGCAGCAGCTTTAACCACGCTCCGCAAGCAACTTCGCCCCCAGCTCCCGGCCAGCAACCTGGGCCAGCACATCTACCGAGGGCCGAAGCGATGAAAGCTCTATCAATTCGCCAGCCCTGGGCATGGCTGATCGTCCACGGCGGCAAGGACATCGAGAACCGCAGCTGGCACACGAAGTATCGCGGCCGGTTCCTAGTGCACGCCGCCAAGGGCATGACCAGCGCTGAGTTCACCCAGGCGCTGCTGTACTGCTACGACCGCGGCCTGCCAATGCCTGATCGTGCCGATATGCAGCGCGGCGGCATCATCGGCTCGGTTGGGCTGGTCGACAGCCTCGATACCAGCGACTCGCCCTGGTACATGGGTCAGAAGGGACTCCTGCTGCGCGATCCAAAGCCGCTGCCGTTCACCCCGCTCAAGGGCAGGCTTGGCTTCTTTGAAGTGCCTGACGCGCTGATCCAGCAATAGGAGTTCGCCACAGCCCGCTGGAAAGTCGACGGATAGCCAGGACAACGGGCCGGGCGAACAACCCAACAGTAGCCGCGCGCAACGCCGGCGTCTGCAAGACCTTTCTGCAAATCACACTCAACATTCAGAAGCCCGCCAGGCGGGCGAGGAATCCCCATGTCTGCAAAAAAACTCTTCGAGATCCTGGTCGGCATGCTGGCCTACCTGCTGATCACCCTGCTCTGGCTCTTCTACGCCGTCCCGGGGATGTTGGACAGCGGGACCGAGGCCGCCCTCATTGCCGCCTTTGCTGGGTCGGTGCTGTGGCTGGCCGTCACCGCAAGCGGCATCGTTTACATCATCCAGCGGGCCAGGCCCTGAACTCATTCTCTGCCGCCGCGGGCGGCATGGGGAAAATTATGACAATTGAATTTTTATCACATGAGGATGTGTGTCAACTGACCGGAGCAAGGACAAAGGCCGGTCAGATCGCAGTTCTCGTTCGAAATGGGATTCGCCACACGATCAAACGCAGCGGATGGCCATGCGTCATCTCAGCGGCGCTCATCGGCGGCCCGGTAGATCCGAAAGAAAAGCTAACCTGGAAGCCACGCAAGGCGGGATAAATGGGACGTAGACCGACAAAGCCCGGGAGCATTTCTCGGCTCAGGGAAAGGAAGCGCGGCAAGCTGGTGTATTTCACCTACGACCTTGGCGGGAAGCCGCGCAAAGAGATTTATCTGGGGAAGGATTACGGCGTTGCCATCATGGAGTACGCACGCCTTGAGCGTGACCGTACCGCGACAGAAGCTGCCGCGAAGGTCATCACCTTCCGCTATGTTGCGGAGAAATACCTAGTGGAGGTCGTTCCTACAAAGGGCTCGAATACCCAGAAGGACAACCTCAGGGAAATGAAAAACCTGCTGGCCTTCTTCGACGACCCGCCCGGACCACTGGACAAAGTCGAGCCAATACATATCAGGCAGTATTTGACCTGGAGATCCTCGGCGCCAGTCCGCGCGAATCGCGAAAAAGCTCTCTTCAGCGCCATCTGGAACTATGCACGCGACAAAGGTTACACCGCCCTGGCAAACCCTTGCTCCGGAATCAAGGGGAACAAAGAGACCGGCCGCGACACATATGTCGAGGATGAACTGCTGAAGCGCGTGTATGACAAGGCAGATGTAGGCCTTCAGGACGCCTTGGATCTGTTTTATCTGACCGGACAACGAATCGCTGACACCTTAAAAATGGACGAGCGCGACATCCGCGAAGGACGTTTAGCTGTTCAGCAAGGAAAGACAAAGGCTAAACGACGTATCGAGATCACTGGAGAGTTGAAGGTTGTTCTTGATCGAATCGTGGCAAGGAAGGCTTCCCACAAGGTCCGCTCGACGCGGCTGATCGTTTTGGAGGATGGCACGCCGATGACGACGGCAATGTTGCGGAGAAGGTTTGATTTGGCCAGAGAAGCCGCTGGCGTGGCCAAGCCGGAATTTCAGATGAGGGATCTACGAGCTAAGGCCGGTACGGACAAGGAGGAGTCGAGCGATATCGTCCAGGCCCGGGACCAGCTTGGGCACACAACCGTCGTCATGACCGAGCATTACATCCGAAATAGGAGGGGCAAGAAGGTTTCGCCGACCAAGTGAATTGCGGCAACAATCTAGGATTGCGGCAATTCACTGTTTGAGTGCTCACAGCCAAAACAGCCGCAAACCCTTGAAATAGATGGTGCCCGAAGCCGGAATCGAACCGGCACGCCCTTACGAGCGGGGGATTTTAAGTCCCATGCGTCTACCAGTTTCGCCATTCGGGCGGTAGCGCGGTGTTGCGGTCTGAAAGGCTTGAGCCGTTTCAGCGCCTTGCGGCAAGGGGGTGAAATATATACATCCCCTCCCTTTGAAGCAAGTTCGTTGGCGTCAAATTCAAGACTGAATATCGAGCCTGCCCATAAACAAAAAGCTCCGTAAATCATAGATCTACAGAGCTGTTTCTATCGGTGGGGGCTACGGCCGGAATCGAACCGGCGCAGAAGGAAGCTGCATGCCACTGATAAAAACCAGAGATGCCAGCAGGCTATCACACTAAAAAAATCATAACCATCTGATTCTAAAAGGATTATAGCTTTCCAGACAGGCGAAGGCAGATTTTTCCCAGCCGACACGGGGATCCTGGGATGGCTGAACTCATGGGCCAGCGGAGCCGAAGACACAGGCCATAGGCCAAACCGCGAAGGAGCGATCAACCAAGCCTAAGACAGAGAAAGAGCTGCATCGCTCTTCCGGATTTTTTCAGCGAGGGATTATGCAAAGACACCGCAACATCACCCGGCACAATGCCGGATCTGAATTGGCGCCCACCCTGACCAGCTGTTGGCCGTTCAGCAATCCATCGTAAACACACCTGGCCGGGCAAGCGGGACCACTCTAATCAGAGCGGTCGCGCATGTCTCGAAGACAATTCTGAAGAAACCTGAACAGCTTGAGGAAACCTGGACGTAGCCGGCAGAAGCACGCGGGCGAGCACCTCGGTTGAGCGGTGATCGGACGGGCTAGCGTATCGACGCAAGCGTTCGAGGCGGGGCTGACTTACTGCTTATCCAACTCGGCGAACAGGGCACAGCAACTCCCTTACCTGCCAAGCCAATATCTTGAACGGACTGCGATAGCGAGCCGGTGGATGGGACGCCATCAATATAACGAGTAGGTCGCGCTATACCTGCCAAAAGTCGCGGAATACTCCCGATTGTGCACTTCTGTCCCAGTGCCCCAGGGGTCACCAACGTTTTAAGAATCGACTGATACCTGGGAAAGTCCAGTGCCACTAGTATGCCCCGGCATTTATAAAGGCATGCGATGAAAGTCCCACAATCACCCGTATTGGATAATGAACACGCCATAAGAAAGAAGCGCACCGATGTCTCTTTCAGCACTTTCGAGAAATTCCATGAAAAAGTTCCTTGCCATGAGTGTGGCGTTTGCCGGACTTCTGTCGTTGTTTGCCCTGCCTTCCCATGCCGGTATCTCATTGAATGAAACTCGAGTGGTACTGGCCGGACCGAAGAAAGAAACTTCCATGCTGGTGCTGAACGATGAATCGACACCCATCATGATCTAGTCCTGGATCGAGCCCTTCGGCACAAGCACCGATCAGGACGTCCCCTTTGCCCTCACCCCTCCGCTGAAACGCCTGAACGGGAACGCCCGGCAGCAGTTGCGCATTCTGTATCTAGGCATGGGGCTACCCGCGGACAGGGAGTCGGTGTTCTGGTTGAGCGTGCAGGAAATCCCCCAGAAGTCGAAGGATGAAAACATCCTGCAGATTGCCGTGCGCCAGCGCATCAAGTTGTTTTACCGGCCCGCCGGCTTGCCCGGCGACGTTGACCAGGTCCCCTCCAGGCTGCAATGGCGCAGGGTGTCCAAGGAGGGCAAGCCCGGCCTGGAAATCAGGAATGACTCCGCGTTTCACATTTCTTTCGGCACGGTGAACGTCAAGAGCGGTTCGAACAGTTATCCGGTTCCGGCGACAATGCTGCCCCCCTATTCAAGCCAATCATTCGCGATCGAGAGGGCATCTTCCCTGGCGCCAGGCGGAGCAACAAAGATCGAGTTCGAAAGCATCAACGACGATGGCGTAGCGGTACAGCACTCAGGCGACCTATCCAGTTGAGCCAGGTTAAAGATCAGAACTCTTTGTTTGTCGCTGAACCCGCGTCTTGTTATCAGCTGAATGCTTAGTGAAATACACACGTCGCCAACAATCTTCGCCTAAACAAAGAGATTCATTTCCGAACGCATGGAACCAGGGTGCGCAAGAGCGATTCACCCACGAACCCTATTCAAGGTCGATCAGAGAAAAGCAGGCAATGAAGACCACAGCAGAAAAAATGATCAGCGCCCTGTTCGGCGCACCGCAACTTTGCGTCATTGCACTCATGGCCTTCGCCGTATCGCCGTCCGCGAAGGCTGCAAGTGTGGATGCATTTGGGCAGGAACTGTCGATCCCGAAGAACACGGCCAGCGGCACCATACTGGCTCGACATTACATCACTGCGCAGCAGGCATGCGGCCAATCGAAGTGCTCAGTCCAAAGAATTTATGCCTTCCCAAATGGCGGCGTATCAACCTCAACCTCACCAATAATCACCACGAACGTCTCGGGCATATCGACTCGTTTGTTGATCAATGGAACAGCCTACGGAACTTCACAGCCAGGGGTCTCGTTCACCCAGCCAATCGAAATGCAGTTACTCGGCGATGGTCGCCAAAATCTAGGCGGCTCCCTGGCTGGCGCCATGGGCTCTCCGAACTACTACGGGCTCGAAATGGCAGGCTCTTCGTCCCTGTACATTTACCTGAAGGGCACTGTCACCCCGATCGATGGCACCTGCTCGGTACCGAACCAGACGGTAACCCACTCATTTCGGCCGGGCAGAAGAACGTGGCAAATGCGTAACATCCGTCGGTAAGGCAGGTAAAAAATGGGTTCTTCCCGGTAATCCGTGAAGAACCATAAAAAAGCCCCCATCAAGATGGGGGCAAGTTTGGTTGCAGTTGGCAACGGAACGTTACGCTAAGTGGCGACAGCCGGGGTGTAGGAAGATTCTGAAATTGCTCGGCGCTGCTGCGCTACACGACACGCTCCGGCGGACTCAACCGCCCATCCAGCGCAAAGCGCTCCTGCAACACCAGCTCATACAACCCCGTGGCCAGCAAGGGGTTGATCAGCAGGTTCCAACTATGGCGCGACACGCTGGAGGGGATCAGTACGAAGGGATGCTGTTCCAGCAGGCTGGCGCCGAAGGCTTGTTGGCTGTGGCTGGGGGTTCCGGGGATCAGCCAGTTGGGGTTGGGGATGTCTTCGGGGCGAACGGTGTGGACCCGCGATGGGTCCAGCACCCGGGCCGCGGTCAGGGTGTGGGGCAGGCAGTCGAGGGCCTTGAAACCTTTGTGCACCGCCACTTCCAGGATCGCGGTCGAGGCGTCCAGGCTGGCGTACACCACTTGCACCCCCTTGGGGTTCCAGCGCCCGCCGCTGCCTTCGGCGCCAATGCCGCTATTCCAGGTCGAGGCATGCCGGGCCTGGTCGAGACGCCAGAAATGCAGGGCCGGGGCCAGGGGATCAGTGAGCATCAGTAGACCCCGAACTCGAGCCGGTGCAGAAAGTCCGTCACCAGTTCATAGCCCACCGGGTTGGCCAGCAGGTCGATCGGGACTTCGCCATCCAGGCCTAGCGCCGGCTGGGTCATCCAGTCTTCGGCCAGCGCCCGGGAGCCCAGCACCGCCTCGGCCTTTTCCAGCACTTGCGCGTAGTGCAAGGCGCGGGCGCTCTGTTCGGGGGTCAGGGCCTGGTCCTGGTTCTTCAGGCGCCGCGCCAGGGTGCGCTCGGAAAACCCGACGATCTTCGCCAGCACGTTGTAGCGCTTGAAGGCCTCGACCGACTCCACCAGCTCGATCACCGCGCCCAGGGAGA
Source organism: Pseudomonas sp. LAMO17WK12:I10 (assembly GCF_900215185.1). NCBI lineage: Bacteria > Pseudomonadati > Pseudomonadota > Gammaproteobacteria > Pseudomonadales > Pseudomonadaceae > Pseudomonas > Pseudomonas sp. LAMO17WK12:I10. The sequence goes on from NZ_OBDX01000009.1 coordinate 19,433, forward strand.
ACCCCAGCTGGGTGGCCCTGAATACCGCCATCGGGTCATCGGCGTCAGTGCCCGGCAGCAGCCCGCGCACCATGGGCGAAGGCAGCGCATAGACCGCCGCCTCTTCGCGCAGCAGGTTGGCCTTGGGGCCGCGGATGCGGCTGGCGGAGGGCTTGCGCGGTTCGACCTTGGCGATGGCCTTGGGCGCACTGCCCTTGGCCTTCTCAGCCTCGGCCGAAGGTTTCACGGTGGCGGTATTCTTGGCGGCGGCGGTCATGATCATCTCCCGGCCTGATGACAGATGGCATTAACTTTAATGCCATTTGGCAAAATAAAGAACCACCAGCTTACCAACGGTCGTCAGGCCCTGGTGACGCTTCGCGCAATGGCGCAGCCCCTGGACGGGCGCAAAGGCGCAACTCAGCCCAGCGCCCCTGCGATATCCCCGGCGGCGACCGGGCTGTCGCCCAGCCAGAGACTGTTGTCGGCCAGGCGAATGCTCAGGCAGACCGCCTCACGCTCTCCGGGGTACTTGCGCAACAGCAGCTCCACCGCCGCCGTCGATGACGAGCAGGACACCAGGTCCCACGGCCCGCCACTCAGGTCCAGCACGACCCGGCCATCGCGAGCATCCACCACCCTGGGTGCGTACACCCAATGGCTCATGCGCATTTCATGGGGCTCGATGCTGATCGTCAGGTGTTCATAACGCTTGGGGTCCATGACCGCTCCTTGGTAACTGCTCGCCGGTCGATGCTCGATAGCCGTCACGCGCAATGCAGGAATATCGCGTCATCGTTCTTCGCGTGCAAGCTGCGCTCCTGCAGAGGCAGAGCCGCGCGGTGGTACAGGGGGGACGATCGGTTGCGTGCTTCTCGTTCCCGCCCCGCGGATTCGCTACTATGTCCGCCAGTTACCTGCCTTCTGCCCAGCCACTGCGGAGCCTCAATGCCCAACCCCAAGGACATCGCCAGCGATAGCGGCGCCCCGATGATTCCCGAGCAGCGTCGCGAGCTGATCCTGCGCCAGTTGCGCAAGCACCAGGTGTTGAGCGTGCATCAGTTGATGGAGATGTTCGACTGCTCGCACATGACCGTGCGCCGCGATATCGCGCTGCTGGAGCAGGAAGGCCGGGCCTATTCGGTGACCGGTGGGGTGCGTATCGCCAGCCAGCTGCACAGCGAGCCGAGCCACCAGACCAAGGCGGTGGTCGAGCTGCCGCAGAAGCAGGCCATGGCCCGGCTGGCGGCGCGGCTGCTGCACGCGGACATGACGGTGTACCTGGACGCCGGCACCAGCACCCTGGAGATCGTGCCGTACATCAAGGCGCTGTCGGGCATGACCGTGGTGACCAACGACTTCGGCATCGTCCAGGCGCTAATGGAGGCGCCGCAGGTGACGGTGATCCACACCGGCGGCCAACTCGACCACGACAACCATTCCTGCGTCGGCGGGCTGGCGGTGGCGACCCTGCGTCAGGTGGTGACCGATATCGCCTTTATGTCCACCAGCTCCTGGGACCTGCGCCGCGGCATCACCACGCCGTCGGCGTTGAAGGTCGAGGTCAAGCAGGTGGCGATGCAGTCGGCGTCCCAGGTGGTGCTGGTGGCCAGCAGTTCGAAGTACGGCACCTTCAGCATGTACCGCATCGCTGGGCTGGAGCAGTTCGACGTGATCATCAGCGACGACGACCTGGCCCAGGCCGCGGCGGACGGGATTCGCAAGCAAGGGGTGGAATTGCTGCTGCCCTCCGACTCGCAAGCGGTTGCAGCGAAAGACTGACAGCCGCTGCGCGGGTGCCGCTCACTGGTGCTGCTTTCTGAACCACAGCACGCAGGCGATATCCCGCAGGTCTTCGCTCAAGCCGTCGAGGGCCACCCGGGTAGTGCGGCGAATGCGTCGCAGCCACTCCACCACCGCGCACAGGCTGGCGAAAAAGAACAGCAGCACGAACAGTTGCCGCAGGCCGAAGCCCTGGTCCAGCCCCTGGGCGCGGAAGTGGTTCCACAGCCAGAGGCCGCAGGCGGCGCTCAGCACCACCAGCAGCACGCTGGCGATATTGATCCACTGACCAAGAATGGTGGTGCGCCGGGCACGGCGGTATTCGCGCTCGATGCGCTCCAGGGTCACGGTGGGGATCTGTTCCCAATGCAGATCGTGCGGACGACAAGGCGCGTCGTCCAGGCCCGACTGATCGACGAATATCGACTTTTCCATGCTCCCCGCTCCCATTGATGGCACCAGTGATGGCCCTGGCGACAGGGAGCCAATGTACCCGCAGCTGGGGAGCGAAGGCCGACACCTTCAGAAATGTTCAGATTCGCGCAGAATCACAGCTAACGGGCGGGCACGCACTGACCAGCGCCACCGCCCTGCCCGCCCCTCAGAAGGCTTTCCAGTCCCGTAGCCATTGCAGGCCGGCCGAGGTATCGCCGCGCGGCCGGTACTCGCAACCGACCCAGCCGTCGTAGCCCAGCTGGTCCATCAGCGCAAACAGGTAGGGGTAGTTCAACTCGCCCAGGTCCGGCTCGTGGCGGTCCGGCACGCCGGCGATCTGGATATGGCCGATGCCGGCGAAGTCGCGGCGCAGCTTGGTCGCCAGGTCGCCCTCGACGATCTGGCAGTGGTAGCAGTCGAACTGCACCTTGAGGTTGCTCGCGCCGACTTCCTTGCAGATCGCCTGGGCCTGGTCCTGGCGGTTGAGGAAGAAGCCCGGCATGTCGCGGGTGTTGATCGGCTCCAGCAGCACGGTGACCCCGGCCTTGGCCGCCTGGGCGGTGGCGTAGGCCAGGTTCTCCAGGTACACCGCGTGATGGCGTTCGCGCAGGTCTTCCGAGGGCAGCAGGCCGGCCATCACGTGGATGCGCGAGTTGCCCAGCACCGCGGCGTATTCCAGGGCGCGGTCGAAGCCGGCGCGGAACTCCGCCTCGCGCCCCGGCAGGGTCACGGTGCCCCGCTCGCCCGCCGCCCAGTCGCCGGGCGGCGCGTTGAACAGGGCCTGGACCAGGCCGTTGTCGCTCAAGCGCTGCTTGAGCTCCTGGGGGCTGTAGTCGTAGGGGAACAGGTATTCCACCGCTTCGAAACCGTCGGCCGCCGCGGCGGCGAAACGCTCGAGAAACCCGTGTTGCGGGTAGAGCATGCTTAGGTTGGCAGCAAAACGAGGCATGTTGGCTCCTAAAAACGGCTCAGACAAAAGGCCAGATCAGCAAGGTAATACAGAAACCCAGGGTACCGAGCAAGGTGGTGATCACGGTCCAGGTGCGCAGGCCGTCGGCGACGTTGAGCCCGGCGAGCTTGGTGAAGATCCAGTAGCCGGCGTCGTTGATATGCGACATGGCCAGCCCGCCACCGCCCATGGCCAGGCACAGCAGCGCCATGTGGTTGGGGGTCAGGTTCAGGGTGGCGATCAGCGGGCTGATGATCCCGGCGGTGGTCACCAGGGCCACGGTGGTCGAACCCTGCACCGCGCGCAGCAGCATGGTCAGCAAAAAGCCCAGGGCCAGCACCGGCAGGCCGGTGGTGCGCAGCAGGTCGGAGACCACCGCGCCGATCCCGGTGTCCACCAGCACCTTGCCGAACACCCCGCCGGCCCCGGCGATCAGGATCACCATGGCCACGCCCGGCAAGGCCGAGCCGATCACGTCCGACACCTGGTTGCGGCTCCAGCCACGGCGCGAACCCAGCAGCCAGGCGCACAGCAAGGTATCGATCAGCAGCGCCACCAGCGGCGCGCCGAGCACGGTCATGATGCCGCGCAGGGTGGATTCGGCGGGCAGCAGCGAAGTGGCCAGGGTGCCCAGCAGGATCAGCACGATCGGCAGCAAGATCAGGCTGACGATCAGGCCGAAACCGGGCGCGGGCGCCGGTGGCAGCTTGGCGACTATGGCGCTGGTGGATTCTTCCAGGCCCATGTGGGACGCCGCCACCGCCGCCTGTTGCGGGTTCAGCTCATGGCCGTTGCCATTGGTCCAGGCCAGCAGGTCGTCGTTGGTCACGTGGGGGCCATAGACTTCGGCGCGAATGTCGTCGGTCATCGGGTAGAAGCGCCGGGTCATGCGCCCGGCCACGCGGTAGCCGACGTAGCACAGGAAGGCGGTGATCGGCAGGCCGAACATCAGCACCCGGCCCAGGTCGGCGCCCAGCTGGCTAGCCGCGGCCACGGCGCCCGGATGGGGCGGCAGGAACGCGTGCACGGTGAGCAGCGCCGCGCACATCGGCAAGGCGAACACCAGCAGCGGCTTGCGCGCCCGGCGCGCCACGCCATAGGCCAGCGGCATAAGGATGATCACCCCGACTTCGAAGAACACCGGCACGCCGATGATGAACCCGGCGATGGTCAGCGCCAGCGGCGTGCGGCGGTTGCCGAAACGCTCGATCAGGGTCTTGGCCAGGGCCTCGGCGCCGCCGGACAGCTCGATGATCCGCCCGATCATGGCGCCGAGGGCGATGATGATCGCGATATGGCCGAGGGTCTTGCCCATGCCGCCTTCGATGGTCGCCACCAGATCGGCCGGTTTCACCCCGGCCACCAGCGCCACCAGGATGCTCACCAGCATCAGCGCGACAAAGGGCTGGAACTTGTACTTGAGCACCAGGAACAGCAGCAGCGCGATGCCCGCGCCGGCCGTCAACATCAGGATAAGCGGGCTCATTGCGCGGCCCCTCCCTCATAAGAGAAAGAAGCGCCGGTGAAGCCAAAACAGCTGCAGTCAGGGAACGTCATGCGGGGATGTCCTGTTGTTATTGTTTTTCAGGCAAGCCGGGGCCGTCGAGAGCCTGACGGCGGCTCCCGGGCAGTGCTTGCAATGTCGGTTTACAGTGTCGAGTTGCAGCGGCGCGCTACCTACCAGTGCACGCCGAAGGTCTCGCGCAGCTCATCCAGGGCTGCCTGATCCAGCGGTTCCGGCCTGGGGTTGCTCATCAGCCAGAGCCGCGCGGTTTCTTCCAGTTCTTCCAGGGCGTAGCTGGCCTTGGCCACCGAGCTTTCCCAGACCACCGGCCCCAGGCGTTCGAGCATCACCCCGCGCACGCTGTTGGCCAGTTGCGCCACCTGCTCGGCGACCTTGGGCGAACCCGGGCGCTGGTAGCCGATCAGCGGGATGTGCCCGACCTTCATCACCTGGTACGGCGTCAGCGGCGGCAGGATGTCATCCGGCTGCCATACGCCGGCCAGGGTCAACGCCACCAGGTGGGTGGAATGGGTGTGCACCACGCCGCCGACGCCCGGGTTGCGGTCATAGACCTGGCGATGCAGGGCCAGGGTCTTCGATGGCTTGTCGCCGGACACCCACTCCCCCGCCAGGTTGACCTTGGCGATGGCCGCCGGATCGAGGCGGCCGAGGCAGACGTCGGTCGGGGTGATCAGCCAGCCATCGTCGAGGCGCGCGCTGATGTTACCGGCGCTGCCCACGGTGTAGCCGCGCTGGTAGAGGCTGCGGCCGACGTCGCAGATCTCTTCGCGCAGGGCCTGTTCCTTATTCGCCGCGGCGCTCATTGGCCACCTCCGGCCAGTTGCTTGAGGGCCTTGGCAAAGAAGTCGCGGCTGCCGAAGTTGCCGGACTTCAAGGCCAGCGCCAGAGGCTCGGCGGAGTTGCTGAGGGTGGCCGGCACGCCCGGGTCGATCTGCGCGCCGATCTGCAGCAGGTTGACCCCCAGCGCCTTGACCACCGCGCCGGAGGTTTCGCCACCGGCGATCACAAAACGGCGCACGCCGTTCTGGCGCAGGCCCGCGGCGATCTCGCCCAGGGCGTTCTCCACCAGCGCGCCGGCGCGTTCGACGCCGAGCTGCTGTTGCACCGCCTTGACCTCGGCCGGGGTGCTGGTGGCGTAGATCAGTACGGTTTCGTCACTGTCGCGGGCAAAGGCCAGGGCGTTTTCCACCACCGGCTCGCCGGCGGCCAGGGCCATGGGGTCGATGCGCAGGGCCGGACGGTCGGCCTCCAGCCAGGCCGCGACCTGGCCGATGGTGGCCACCGAGGCACTGCCGGCCAGCACCACTTCGTCGCCTTCGACCGTCGGCAGCGACGCCGCGTCGAAGTCGCGCAGTTTGCCGGCGCGGCGGAAGTTGCCCGGCAGGCCCAGGGCCAGGCCGGAGCCGCCGGTGAGCAACGGCAGGTCGGCGCAGGCGCTGCCCAGGGTGTAGAGGTCCTGGTCGGACAGCGCGTCGGCGATGGCCATGCCGACGCCCTGCGCGCGCAGTTCGGCGATTTTCGCCCGCACCGCCTCGACGCCCCCGGCGATGCTGTCGTAGCGCAACAGGCCGACTTTCAATTGGGTCTGGGCCTGCAGCACGCGCACCAGGTTGGCGTCGGTCATCGGCGTCAGCGGGTGATGCTGCATGCCCGACTCGCTGAGCAACTGGTCCTGGACGAACAGGTGGCCACGGAAGATGGTCCGGCCGTTTTCCGGGAACGCCGGGCACGCCAGGGTGAAATCACTGTTCAGGGCCTTGAGCAGGGCCTCGCTGACCTGGCCGATATTGCCGGCGGCGGTGGAATCGAAGGTCGAGCAGTACTTGAAGAAAATCTGCTCGCAGCCCTGTTCGCGCAGCCAGTCCAGGGCCGCGAGGGATTCCTCGACCGCTTCGGCCACCGGCGTGGTGCGCGACTTGAGGGCGATGACGATGGCGTCGGCATCCAGCCCGGCCGCCACTTCGCGGCTGGGGATGCCGATGCTTTGCACCGTGCGCATGCCGCCGCGCACCAGCATGTTGGCCAGGTCAGTGGCGCCGGTGAAATCGTCGGCGATGCAGCCCAGCAACGGGCGTGCGGTGGAATGGGTCATGGAGCGTTCCTCAGACAGGCTCGGGCTTGGCGGTCGGCAGGTCGATGCCCGGGAAAATCTTGATCACCGCCGAGTCGTCCTCGCGGCCGAAACCGGCGCTGGAGGCCTGCATGAACATCTGGTGCGCGGTGGCCGACAGCGGCAGCGGGAATTTGCTGGCGCGGGCGGTATCCAGCACCAGGCCCAGGTCCTTGACGAAAATGTCCACCGCCGACAACGGTGTGTAGTCAGCCTTGAGGATGTGCGGCACGCGGTTCTCGAACATCCAGGAGTTGCCGGCGCTGTGGGTGATCACTTCGTACAGGGCGTCGGCGTCCACCCCTTCGCGCAGGCCCAGGGCCATGGCTTCGGCGGACGCGGCGATGTGCACCCCGGCCAGCAGCTGGTTGATGATCTTGACCTTGGAACCCAGGCCGTGGGCATCGCCCAGGCGATAGACCTTGCCCGCCATGCCGGCGAGTATCGCTTCGGCCTTGGCGTAGGCCGCAGCCGGGCCGGAGGTCATCATGGTCATCTCGCCGGCGGCAGCCTTGGCCGCGCCGCCGGAGATCGGCGCGTCGAGGTACAGCAGGCCCTGCTCGGCCAGGCGCTCGCCCAGCTCCACGGCGTAGGTCGGCGCCACGGTGGCGCAGCCGATCACCAGGCTGCCGGCACCCAAGGCCGACACGGCGCCCTCTCCACCGAACAGCACGGTTTCGGTCTGCTCGGCGTTGACCACCACTGTGATGATCACATCGCAGGCCTCGGCCATCCGCGCCGGCGACGCGCAGGCCACCCCGCCTTCGCTGGCGAACTGCTGGGTGACCGCTTCACGCACGTCACAGGCATGCACCTTGAAACCCGCGCGCAGCAGCGAGCGGGCAATGCCCAGGCCCATCGCGCCCAGGCCGACAACACCGACATTCTTGTTATTCATGGGGTACTCCAGGGAAGACAGCGGCTTGCTCCACGCCGGCAAGGCGCGGGCGGCGGGCCGCGAGGTAAAGGGCAGCACGGGCGGCAGGGGCGACAGGGTCGCCTGGCGGGTGAATCGAGACCTTGTCGGACATCGAGGGGCCGTCCTGTGATTTGTTGTTATCAGGTGTGGCCTGATCATCCACCAATGAACGAATTATGTGAAGTATTTTTTCAATCTAACATTTATTAACATTGCCGAACATGGACGCCAGACAACTCGTGACAGCCTTGCAGCCCGCGCAGAATCAAACGGACGAGCGGTAGCCCATTGCGACCAGCGAACTGATCTGCGTCAACCAGGCGTCTACACTCGAGACCGATGCTGTTAGGCGCAACATCACCGATCAGTGGTACCGCCCTTCATCGCCCCCTCATTGACGGTGGGCACGGGACGGCGCTGTATGGTCAATCCGCAATGCTTGAACAAGGATATTCAACATGGCAAAGATCAATGTATTGGCTGGTGATTTTCTACAAGGGAATGGCGAGTACCGACAGGGCGTCTTCAAGCTGCCGACCGTGACCAACCCCTCCCCGGGCGTCGAGGTCAAAGCCTCCGCATTCAAACACCTGGAAATCGCGACACAGGACAGCATTACCAACAGGGACGCCATTGGCTACGGCATCGCCGGGGCCATGCTGCTGGGTCCGGTGGGTGCGCTTGCGGGCTACCTGATAGCCGGCAAGGAAACCGAGGTGACCTTCATCGGCACCTTCAAGGATGGCCGCAAACTGCTGGCGGCCACAGACAGCGAAACCTACCGGGATATCGAAAAACGACTGACAGCCTAGGGTCCGTCGCCTGCCCATGCCCGCGACTTCGGGCATGGGCTTCTCCCCTTCCCTACACCGATTCCGCTTCGCCCGGCCCAGCCCGGCGTTGCTGGCGTTTGCCTTCCAGCCAGATCACCAACCCCAGCAGGCTGCCACCAGCAATCAGCAGGCTGACGAACCAACCCAGGGTGTCCGCCAGTTGGGTGAAGAACAGCGTGTACAGCTGGATGATGAAGAAGGTCGCGCCATAGCCCACCAGCATGGAAAAGCGCAGGCGAATGCCCAGTGCCAGCAAGCCCAGGCTGAACGCCGCCCACAGCCCATTGAACAGCACCAGTTCGCCGGCCTCGGCCAGGTGCCACGGACCGTCGATCAGGTCGTAGCTGCCGAACAGCGACAGCAGCCACAACGACATCTGGGCCATGAACAGCCCGGCAGAAATCCACACCTTGGCAAAGCCGCGATAACGGGCCAGCGTCGAGGCCTCGCCCCACAGATGGACAAAGCCGAACAGCACCATGGCCAGGGCCGCGCCGAGGAAGCGCAGCGGGTAGTTCATGCCGAACCAGTAGGCGCCCCACCCCGACTCATAACCGCTGCGCCCGCCGAACCAGATGAAGAACAGCACGCTGCACAGGGTCAGCAGCAAGGCGTTGTTCAGCACATAACTGAGCGCCAGCAACAGCAGCAGGTCCACCAGCAACAGCGCCGGCCAGTTGCCCGAGCCGTCGGAGTAGATCATGCCCAACACCAGGCTCAGGCCGATCAGGGCAAAACCGCCGAGCAACTCCAGGGTCGCGCCGAGCAGTTTCAGTTGTTTGCCCAGCAGCCAGCGCCCGGCGACGAACAAGCCGACCATCAACAGGCCGAGGCCGCCCGCCAGTTTCGGTAAGGTGAACGTCAGGTGTTCATGCAGCAGGATCAGCAAGCCCGCCGCCAGGCTGATGGCGCCGAAGGTCAGGAACCAGCGCCCCAGGGAACGCCAGTCCCAGCGGGTCTGCGGATACAGCTCGGCGATCCGCGCGTGGGCCTGGGTGTCGATCAGGCCGTCGCGCAGCCATTGGTCCAGGGCGTTGTGCATCTGGCGATTACGGCGATCCGGGTTCATTGGCCAGCCTCCCCGGCGCGCAGCGCGGTGCGTTCGAACAACCAGCCCAGGAGCATGCCGAGGGCGCCGGCCACGGCAAAAAACACCGCGGCGCTCAGCTGTTCCCAGGCGTACTCATAAAAGCGCGTGTACAGGTCGATGCCGAGGAACACCACGCCAAAACCGGTGAAGCTGGGGTGCTTGAAGCGCGCGCCGAGTACCAATTGGACGATGGCGCCCAAGGTGAACAACAGGGTCCAGGTCAGGGTCTGGCGGTAAGCTTCCTCCAGGCTGAGGAACCACAGCGAACAGTTGAAGTACAACAATCCGAAGATCACATACAGCCGTCCGAAGCCACTGAACCGGCGCAAGGCGTGATCCTCGGCGCGCTGGTGCCATAGCCCCAGGAGCGCGACCAGCGCGGCGATCACGGCCATGGAGCGCGGGTCCTGGATGCCGAAATAGTAAGTGCCGGAACCGCCATACCACTCCCACGAACCCAGGCCGTGGAAAACGCAAAGCAGGCCCAGCAGCAGCGGCCAGCGCAGGCGATAGCCATAGGCGGTGGCAATGCTCAGGGCGGCGGTGACCAGCAGCGCCAGGGGCAGGTTGCCGAAGTCGCCGGTTTCGCTGTCGGAGCTGCCCAGCAGCAGGCTGGCGCCCATCAGGATCAGGCCGATGGTCAGGATCGCCACCCCGGTGACCGGCATGCGCCGCGCCGGATCGCGGGCCAGGCGCGCGCCGATCAGCCAGAGCCCGACACCGGCGGCGAAAAACAGCACCGCCCCCACCAGTACCGACTCGGCCAGCAGGCCAATGCCGCCCAGCACCGCCATGCCGATCAGCAACACCGCGCCGATGCCCAGCCATTGCAGGACCGTGGACAAACGGTGTTCGGGACGTTCGTACAGGGCGCCGAGCCGCTGCTGCGCCTCGGCATCGATCAGGCCACGGTGGCGCCAGTCGGCGATTTCGTGGAGCAACATCTGCTGGGTGGTTTTTCTCATGGCGCTCTTGGTTCAAGGTGTGGACATCGGCCGCAAACCGGCCGTCGACTCTGCAGCATAGCCGAGCCTGTGCCTGGCAAGACGCCCCGCGGCGCTAACGCGGCACGCCGCGCCCATGAAAAAGGCCGCCCCGAGGGCGGCCTTGTTTTCCAGCCAGCGGCATCACCTCGCCCTGGGGCAAGGGTACGCCGAGCCAGACGCGCGCCTGTCACCGCAAGGCCCTACTCCGCGGTCGTCGGATCGATGATCGAGGTCACCCGCGATACCCGGTCCGCCGGAAAGCCGCCTTGCCGGGCATGCTCGCGGATGAGCTCCTCGTTTGGCGCGATATAGACGCAGTAGATTTTGTCGCCCGTGACGTAGCTGTGCAGCCACTGCACCTGCGGCCCCAGTTCACCAAGCACCTTGCAGGACTTTTGCGCGATCCCTTGCAGATCCTGCGCCGACAGCGCTCCAGCTCCCGGTATATCGCGTTCAATGACAAATTTAGGCATGACAACCTCCAGTTCTGTGTCCCGCTCTTGCTGAAGCAAGAGCTTCAGGCCGATCGCCAATGGCTATTGCCTGCCGATCACCGCCGCCAGCAACGGCGCGGCCTGTTCATCGGTCAGCGCCGGGTGCACGTCCATCCTGAGCAGGTCGCTCCACTCCAGCACCCATTTCTGCATCAGCGTGAGATCGTCGGTCTGTGCGACACCAAACCCCGTCATACCGCCGACGGCATGCCAGCGTCCCAGCATGCTCACCCCTGCGGGTGGCGCCCCACCCGTCTTGAGAAATCGCTCGATCGCACTGTTACGACGTTCGGGGCTGATTGACCAACTGACAATGAATAACATCTGCCACCTCCTGCGAAACGGGCGCCCGTTGTTCGTTGCGTGCGCCAGGCAGGCACCGTGACCACGACCACGCATCGGTATCGCCCCGCCTCTCGGCCGGCCCGAAACCATTGCCCCCTAGGGAAGGCATAGCAGCCTGCCGCTGCCGACGCATGACCGTCGATCCTGTTGCCGGGCACTCGCGCCCCAAGCGCGAACGAGCGAAGCCGCGATCCATGAATGGCTATGCTTGATCTGTTGCAGCAAGCAATCCCGCCGCCGCAATAACGGGCGGCGACGGCTGCCCCCTTTTCGTCAACGCCCCCCCAGCGCCGCGCGACATCGGCAAGGAGCGGTTCGAGATGCAATTGATCAGCGTGAACATCGACAAGCCGGAAGCCACCAACTTCATTTTCGGCCAGACCCACTTCATCAAGTCCGTCGAAGACATCCACGAAGCCCTGGTCGCCAGCGTGCCGAACATCGCCTTTGGCCTGGCCTTTTGCGAAGCCTCCGGCCAATGCCTGGTGCGCTGGTCCGGCAGCGATCCGACGATGATCGCGCTGGCGCAAAAGAACGCCCAGGCGATCGCCGCCGGCCACAGCTTTATCGTGTTTCTCGGCGACGGTTTTTATCCGTTGAACGTGCTCAACGCCCTGAAGATGGTGCCTGAGGTGTGCCGCATCTTCTGCGCGACCGCCAACCCGAGCCAGGTGATTCTCGCTGAAACGGCGCAGGGCCGGGCGGTGCTGGGGGTGGTGGATGGCTTCTGCGCCAAGGGCCTGGAAGGCGACGACGACATCCTGTGGCGCAAGAACCTGCTGCGGCAGATCGGCTACAAGCAGTGAGGGTCGTGCAAGATTGCCCTCTGCGCCGACCGGCTACTCGGACGGCGTAGTCCGGCAACTCTTGCGCTGACGGATCTCCTGCTCCGAAGGGCGCTCCTTGACGAACTCGAAGCGCGGCTCGCCCTCGTTGTAAGTGATCAGCCAGCCCCAGTCCAGCTCGGACTCATCCTGGCCCGGTTTCGGCGGCGTGGCCCACCACGGCTCTTTGCTGACGATCTGGCGCATGCCCTCCTCCCATTGATTCGGCCCCATCAACTATAACGTGCAGGCCCTGAGGCACGCGGGTTTCGGCTGACCGGCGGCTGCCCCGACCGTCACCGCGCCAGCGCCCATTCGGCCAGCGGCCGATAACGGCCCTTATGCGACTCGTACAGGGCGAAGTGCCGGGCACTCAGGTGAAAATCCGCAGGGGTCTGGGACTCGGGAACTGGCGCCCGATAGTCGCGCATCAAGGTCAAGTGTGGGCGAAACTCCCGCGGCGAATCGACCAGCCCAAGGGGCAGCAGCGCTTCCTGCAAGGCATACACCAGCTGACGCAACGCCAGCGGCGCCTGTGCCGGCGCCAGCAACAAGACCCCGGCCCGGCGCCAGACCTCCAGGCGGTCGAGCGGGACGTACAACGCCTCACCGGGCGTTCGCACGTTCGCCGCCGCGGCGCAGATCCGCGGAATCTGCGCCACCGCGACCGAGCCCAGGAACATCAGGGTCAAATGAAAGTTTTCCGCCGGCACCGGCCGGCCGCTCCTGAGCCCAAGCGCGCCGCGCCACTGGGCAATGGCCCGGCGCTGGGTGGCGGTGCAGGGCAAGGCGAAGAACAGCCGCTTGAACGGCTCGCCCTGCTCGCGGGACGCATCATTCATGCCCTGTCCTCCCCATTCAGTTCGGGCGAAGTGCTGTCTGTCAGGTCGCTTCCCCACCGGCCCTCTGCGACTCGCCCACCGGGAATCCCGGGCCGGTTTAGCCCTTTCCTGAGTTCAGCATAAAGAAGGCAACAAGATGCCGCGTCTGTCGGCATTCGGTCATTTTTATCGGTTGTAATGCCCATTGACGTCCGCCCCACGCAAAGGAAGAGCCCGATGAGACTCGCGTCCTACAACGTTGAAAACCTGTTCAACCGCGCCAAGGCCATGAACCTGGAAGGCTGGGCCGAAGGCAAGCCGGTGCTGGAGCGTTTCGCCAAGCTCAACCAGCTGCTGGGCGAGCCCATCTACACCGACCAGGACAAGGCGCAGATGGTCAAGCTGCTGACCGAGCTGGGCCTGAGCAAGTCAGACACCGGCCCCTTTGTGATCCTGCGGCAGAACAAAGGCAGCCTGGTCAAGCGGCCCAAGGCCGGTGGCCTGGAGATTGTCGCCAACGGCCGCACCGAGTGGGTCGGTTCGCTGGAGCTGATCGAGGCCCCGGTGGACCTGGAAGCTATGCGCAATACCGCGCGGGTGATGATCGACCTGCAAGCCGATGTGCTGGCGGTGGTCGAGGCGGAAAGCCGCCCGGCCCTGCGCGACTTCAACACCGAAATCATCGGCGCCCTGGGCGGCCCGCTGTACTCCCATGTGATGCTGATCGACGGCAACGATACACGGGGCATCGATGTCGGCCTGATGACCGCCGCGGGCTACCCCATCGGCCAACTGCGCAGCCATGTCGACGACGCCGCGGCCAACGGGGAGCTGATCTTTTCCCGCGATTGCGCGCAGTTCCAGATCCCGTTGCCTTCTGCAAAACAAAAGGACAAGCAGCTGATCGTCCTGGTCAACCACCTCAAGAGCAAAGGCTTCGGCGGCCTTGCGGCCTCGGCGAAAAAGCGCCTGGCCCAGGCCGAGCGGATCAAGCTCATCTACCAGGCGCTGGTGGCCCAGGGCGAGGCCTATATCGCGGTGGTCGGCGACTTCAACGACACCCCGGACAGCGCGCCGCTGGAGCCCTTGCTCAAGGGCACGGACCTCAAGGATGCCTTTGTCCATCCGGCCTTCGATAACGGTGGTTACCCCGGTACCTTCGACACCTGCAAGGCGGCGAACAAGATCGACTACCTGCTGCTCTCCCCCGCGCTGTTCGCCACCGTCACCGCCGGCGGCGTATGGCGCAAGGGCATGTGGCCGGGCAGCCAGCCCAAGCGCTGGGAGGTCTACCCGCAGCTGGACAAGAAGGAAAACGCCGGCTCGGACCACGCGGCGGTGTGGGTCGACCTCGACCTGTGAGCCGCAGGGCCCCGTTTAGCGATGGCCCCGGAGCGCCTGCGGGTCAACGCCGCCCTTGCAACGCCTCGACCAACGCCGCCGAAGCGTTGTACAGCGGCACCCGGCCCTTGAGCAGGATCTGCGCGCTGCGCCGGTAGGCGGCCGCGTCGATGCGCATCGAGGCACCCTCCTCGCGCGCGGTGATCAAGGTGTCCAGCACCCCCGCCGGGTTTTCGATCGACACCGGGTATTCCGCCGTGGTGGCGCCCAGGGGCTTGGGCGCCTTGAGCAGTTCGTGGGCCACGGTGCCTGGCGCCAGGCAGGCGGCGGCCAGGCAGCAGCCACCGGAGACGGCCAGCGAAGGATGGGCATTTTGCGGGGTGAAATACCGGGTGTTGATATCGCCCGCGCCCTGGGCCGGGCTGACGATGCAGATCTTCGGCAGGGTTTCGCTGCGCTGCAACTCATCGGCACTCATCAAGGCGCCGCCGCGATTGCGCAGTTGCATGCGCAGGCCGCCCTCGACCATCAAGCCGATCAAGCGCGCCTTGAAGTCGGCATCGGCGTCCAGTTGCGCCGGGGTTTCCAGGCCCGTCTTGCCCAGGTCCGCGGCCTGGACGATGACCATTGGCACCGCCACGTCGAGGCAGGTGGCGCGCACGCCATCGAGCAGGTCGATGCGTTGCCCAGTGGGAAACAGCTGGCCGGTCTTGGCCCCCACCGGATCGCTGAGAAACAGGTCGACCCCGGGGAACACGCCATTGACCCCGGGAATGCGCGTATCGCTCAGCAGGCGACCGTCGCGAAACGCCAGGCGCGCAAGCATGGTGGTCTGGGTATTGCTGTTGAAGATCTCGATCTGCGCGCTGTCCTCGTCCGCGCTCAGCCAGCCACGCTCCAGGGCGTACAGGGGCAAGGCCGCCGACATGTTGCCGCAGTTGACGCTCCAGTCGATCGCGCTTTTACCCGCCGCCAGCTGCGCCAGGGTGCTGACCATCCGCGCCTCGCCGGGCTGGCGCTCGGCGATGAACACCTTGTTGCTGGTGGGCCCGCCACGGCCCAGGCCGGTGATCTGATTATTGCCCGGCAGCTCGCCGCTCAACGGCACCCCCATCAGGTGGCGCAACAGTTCTTCGACCAGCAACGGGTCCTCGGGCAGGGTTTCGCGAGCCAGGATCAAACCGGTGGAGGTACCACCGCGCGCATGCCAGACAGGGAATTCAACGATGCCGGCGCGGATTTCGGGAAGGTCCAGTTCAAAAGGCATGATCGGGCTCGCAGTGAGGGACGACAGGCAGCGATCATAAACCGCGGCCTGGGCGAGCGCAGCTTTCAAGGAAAAAACGGGGGGGCCGCTTGGGTGCGGCCAGAATACCGTCTGTTTCCATTCTCTCTATACTGGCTTCCCTGAATGACAGTCAGAGCGCAAATGATGCCCGCCACAGCCGATAAAAATTCCCAGGTCATTTTGGTCCTGGCTCGACAAAGCGACTTGGACAATCTGGTAGCCATTCGAATGGAGGCCATGCGCGAAAGCCTGGAGCGTGTTGGACGATTTGATCCGGTGCGCGCGCGCGAACGTTTTCTTAGCGGCTTTGAAGCCCGCAATACACGCTACATCGAGGTATCTGGAGAGAAGGTTGGTTTTGTCGTGGTCAAGCACCGGGACAATGAACTCTTGCTCGACCACTTGTATGTGAGACCGACCGCGCAGGGATCAGGGATAGGCTCTGCGGTTCTCGTCCAGATTTTCAAAGAGGCGGATGTGGCTGGGCTCCCTATCAGAGTGGGTGCCCTCAAAGGCAGCGCTTCGAATCGTTTCTATACCCGCCACGGTTTTCAATTCATCGAAAGCGCTGAATTCGATAATTACTATGTTCGTCAGTGCGTTTCGACAGTGGGCCTGTCGCGCTGATGTCCCCTGCTGCAAGGCTTTGCAAGCCTGCAAAACCTTCACTCTTCGCCGTTGACCGGCTACGCCACCCCATCTGCCCTCCAATGACCTGGTTACGTGGCATCGGCCAATGACTTCGCGTGCGTAGCAAAATCATCCTGTATCTGTTGGAACCCGCAGCGCAGGTAAAACGCGGCGCCCTCTGGTGTATCCGTAGATAGGCGTACCACACAAAATCGCTGAGCCGCGCGCTCCAAAAGCCGCTGCACCAGGGCTTTGCCCACATTCCGGCCCCTTGCTGCACGCGCGACATATACCCTCCGTAGCCTGCCGATATCCGGCCTGGCATAGGGGTCACGAGTAAGGCCACCGACGGCAATCAGTTGCCCGTTGCGAAAGGCGCCCAACAGGCACTCACCCGGTTGATCGAACCGATTCGACCCGTTCTGCCACTCTGCAACCAAGCGCGTGAGAAACCTGAAACCGTCCGCAACTGCCTCCGCTTCCAGTACCAGGACTTGCGGAACAAGCGCTGAAATCTGGCGTATCGCCAGTTCGTCCGTTGACATAACCATTCGATATCCTTGTGTGGGTGGGTATCGGCCAAAAGGAGTCATTCCTCAGATCTATTAAACTAGGGACGATTCCGGGTGGGGTTCACGGCACCGCCCTTAGGCTCTGTACGAAATCCAGAGGAACCCAATCGCCGCCCCTCAGGAGCTGATTTTTCGTAGAGTCTCCGGTCATCTACGGCATCTCGGATCTGTGGCAGATCTCTTCGGGGAGCGCCTGACCGACACCCATGGGAAGGTAGCGGTGATGGCTCAGGGCGTGAGGATCTCGTCCCCGACTCCAAAGTGCCTATGGGCGCATCGTTCGAGGGTTCTGACGGCGATCAGATGCTTGATGCCAAAAATAAGCGGAGAGTTGATTCTGGCAAGCGATGAGCAGACATTTTTTTGCGATTTACTCTGATACGCTGCTGAAGCACTCGCTTACAGGAGTTGTTCGCATGATTGGCAAGTTAATTTCGACGGGTTTCAGTTTGGCCACCTTGCCCGCCCGCCTGACTTTTCGCAGCGTCCGCGCCTTGGCCATGACGCCTGCCGAAGCCAGCCGCCTGCTGGCGGACATGCGGCAGGCATCGGATCAGGCGGTGCAGGAACTCCAGGGGCTGTTGGCCAATGTCGATGCGGACATGACCCACAAAACGGCGCACCTCAGTGCTGCCGACAAGCGCCTGGCAGCCGAACTAGCCCTGCACGCCGCCGAACAACACCTGAACATGGCCGCGATCAACATTCTGCGGGCCGTCTGGCTGACACTTCACTCGACGCCGAACTTGCCGCCAAGCGAGCTTGATAAGCGGCTTGAACAGACACGTAACGACTAACAGACTGTCCGGCGGATCGGTCGATCCGAGCGAGAAATGGGAGTTCAGCATCCTTGAATCGGCAGCTATTGGCCGAACGCGCTCGTTCGCGGATGTTGGCTTTCGGCCAGAAGCCGCCAGTCACGGCGACTGGCAAGCGAACGCCGAAAAACGCGGCTTCGCTGGCCCTTCTCGCCCCGACTGCCGATATTCGTCGCCATCACGGACATGACCACCGAACGGCCTCAAACCCTACCGTTTACTGAAGGCAAGACGAGCCGCGAACAGCACGAGAATCATGCCAGTGGCGCGATCCATCCAGGTAATCACCTTCTCGCTGCGCAACATTTTGGCCAGCGGCCGGGTCGCGCCAATCAGGATGATCGACCAGAGCAATCCGATGACGACGTGAATGCTGACAAGGCCAAACGTCCAGGTAATCAATGGCTGACCTTGCGGAATGAATTGGGGGAGGAAAGAGACGTAGAAAATACCGATCTTGGGGTTCAGAAGATTGCCCATCATCCCCTTGAAGAACCAGTTCGTCGTTGCCTTGTCAGTACCGCCGGCAGGGGACAACGATTGCCGGGGCCGCAACAGCATGTTGAGCCCAAGCCAGGCCAGATAGGCCGCACCGCAGTATTTCAAGACATTGAACGCCAGCTCTGACACGGCGATCAGTGCCCCCAGTCCAAAAGCCACGGCTGCGCCCCACGACAGGCAGCCCGCATTGATGCCAAGGGCCGCGCGTAAAGCCTGCTGCTTTCCTTCCACAGTGGCCGTTCGCAATACCAGGGCGGTGTCGAGGCCGGGCGTCAGGGTCAATAGTGTCGCGGCAAACGTGAAGGCAATAAGGTTGTCGAGGAAAGGCATAGGTGAGTCTCAGCCAGAGGTAGGCGAAAGATTATCCTTGAAAGGCAGCCGATTGAAATTCATGCCGACGCGCATCCCTTCCTGCACCTGGCCCATCAGCCCCTGACTGCAAACCGCCCTATTCCCGCCAGCCAAAACTAAGCCCGCCGCGCCAACAGCAGCACCGAAGCCGCCGCCGACAACAACGCCGCGCAGCAGCGGTTGAAGATTCTCTTGCCCCGTGGCTCGGCGAACCAGCGGCGCAGGTGCAGGCCCATGTAGGCGTAGGCGCTGATGGCGATCCACTCCAGGGCCAGGAACAGTGCGCCGAGCACCAGGAACTGGGCGGGAACCGGGGCTTGCGGGTCGACGAACTGCGGCAGGAAGGCAGTGAAGATCAATATCGCTTTCGGATTGCCGATAGCAATCAGGAACTCCTGCCGAGCCAAGGCCAGCAGGCCCAATGGCGCGGTCTTGTTCTCGGCCTCGACCTGGGTATCCGCCGTCCACAGCTGATATGCCAGGTACAGCAGGTAGCCGGCGCCGAGAATCTTGATCCCATGGAATAGCAGTTCCGAAGCTTGCAGCACCACCGCCAGCCCGGCCGCCGCCAGGGCGATCATCAGGGCAAAGGCGGCCAGCCGCCCTACTCCCGCCAGGCAGGAGGCGCGAAAGCCATAGGCGGTGGCGTTGCGGATCGACAACAGGTTGTTCGGCCCGGGCGCCATGTTGAGGGCGAAACAGGCCGGGAGAAACAGCACCAGGGTGGCAAGGTTCATGGATAAATCCGTCGGCTGATGGCTTGAATTCCACACCCGCCAACCGGGCGGGTGCGAGGCCACAAGCCTGCCCAATCCAGGGCATGCCGTCGAGACTCTTTTTTGTCGATGCTCGGCCAACAGCCGCGGCCGGTTCCAGGCGGATGGCGCGCGGGGCACCTTGCCTGCTTGTCGCGCCACCCTGCCCGGCCAAACCGAACTGATTTACAATGCCATTCTTTTTTTCTGGCTCAGAGGCTGGCGATTCGTGGATGCCCTGTCGCTTGTCTACAAGCACCTGACCGAGTGGGTGATCGCCCCTGTCACCGCGCAGTTTCTCGGCATTTTCAATCTGAACGGCCGCCTCGGAGTCCTGTTCCTGTGCGTGTCCTACGGCGTCGCCTATGGCCTGTTCCGTTTCCGAAAGCGCCGCGGCCTGAGCCACGCCCAGTCGTTCTGGCAATTCCTCGGCGGCGGCTGGGTGCACCTGCATTCCTCGGCGCTGCTGGATTACCGCTACTACTTCGTGCGCGCCATCCTCAAGGTTGCGCTGGTGCTGCCCATCGTCCATCTGGTCGATCCTTACATCCTGCGCTCCGGGGACTACCTGGCCTTTTTCAGCAACCTCTGGGGTGAGCGCCCGCGCCTGGGCCAGAACCTGGGGCTGGCGCTGCTCTACGGGCTGGGGGTGTTCCTGCTCAAGGACTTCATCCATTACTGGGCGCACCGGGCGTTTCACTCACGCTGGCTGTGGGCTTTCCACAAGGTCCATCACTCGGCGCCGGTGCTGGTACCGGCGACGGCGAGCCGGGTGCACTTCGTGGAAAAGATCGTTGAGAAGCTGAGCATCAGCCTCGGCCTGGGCCTCTACGCCGGCTGCTTCTGGTATGCCTGCGGCGGCGAGATCGGCCGCTACACCCTGTTCGGCGTGACCTACCTGATATTCATCTTCAACAGCCTGGCGGCCAACCTGCGCCATAGCCATGTCTGGCTGTCGTTCGGCCCGCGGCTGGAGCATGTGTTGAACAGCCCGGCCCAGCACCAGATCCATCACAGCGACGCGCCCCGCCACTTCAACCGCAACTTCGGCACCAACCTGTCCCTGTGGGACTGGATGTTCGGCACGCTCTACGTCACCTCCTCGACACCCGAGCCGCTGCGCTTCGGCACCGGCGAGCAGGACCAGCGGCGTTACCTGACGGTCTACAGCCTGATCGTCACGCCCTTCGTCGATACCGCGCGCAAGCTCCTGGCGAAACGCCCGCGCGGGGTGGCGCCCGAGACGCCCTGGTCATAGCCGGGGCGACAGCTATTGCTCGAAGCGACTGCTGGCATCACGGTCACGCTCGTAGCGCCTGGCGAGTGGAAACGCCGGCAGCCAGGACTCGCGACGAATAGTCCAGCTTTCATAGCTGGGCTTGAGTTGGTCGGGGGCGTCCAGGGCGCCCAGGTTCACTTCGATTTCGTCGGCGCTGCGGGCGAACACCGACGAGCCGCAGCGCGGGCAGAAAAACCGCCCGGCGTAGTCGCGGGTCTCGCCCTCGACGGTCACCGCGTCCTCGGGGAAGATCGCCGAGGCATGGAACAGCGCGCCATGGTGCTTGCGACAGTCGAGGCAGTGACACAAACCGACCCGGTATGGCGGCCCCGACGCCACGAGCCGCACCTTGCCGCACAGGCAACCGCCGGTGAATCGTTCCATGCCGTACCTCCTCTTGGGTCAAGCGTTGGTGGTGGCTGGCCAGGGCCGCGTCCAGTCATGGCGTCGGCTTGGCGGGCGCTGGCAGGATGCCGGCCCGAGGCTCCTCTTTCTGCGCCTTGCGCTGCAACTGATTGCGCCAGATCCGATAAGCGCGGATGCCGGCGCGTACCGAGGGAAACAACAATCCCTGCTCCAGCTCGCGCGCCAGGCCTGAACGCACCAGCATCCGCAGGAATGTCCCATGCGGCCGGGCGATGCCCAGGATGATGCCTCGGGCCAGCAGAGTGTCGCGCAGCTCCCTGAGGGCAACGATGCCGCTGACGTCGATCGAAGTCACCGCCTCGGCGACCAACAGCACGGCGCGGGGCTCGGGCTCGCGTTCGACCGCCTCGAGCAGGCGCGCCTTGAAGTAGTCGGCGTTGAAAAACAGGATCGCGTCGTCGAAGCGATACACCACCAGCCCCGCCAGTGTGCGCGCCTGCGGGTATTGGCTGATATCGACCTGGCCTTCGATCCCGCGCACCCAGCCCAGCACCGCGTCGGTGGGCTGGTAGATGCTTTTGAGCAGCCGCAGGATCGCCAGCAGCACCGCGACGATGATGCCCGGCAGCACCCCCACGCCAATCACCCCCAGGGTGGTCAGCACACACAGCCAGAATTCGAAACGGCTGAGCTTGCGGATGACCCGCATCGCCTGGATATCGATCAGCCCCCAGCCGGCCATCAACAGCACCGCCCCCAGCGCCGCCTGGGGAATCCAGGCCATGGGCGCGGTGAAGAACAGCAAGATCAGGGCAATCACCAGGGCGGCGATGATCCCCACCAACTGGCTCTTGCCGCCCACCATGTTGTTGACCGCCGTACGCGAATCGGCGCCGCTGATGGCGAAACCGCTGGAGACCCCGGCGGCGATATTGGACACCCCCAGCGCCAGGAACTCATGGTTGGCATTGACCGTGTAGCCGTTCCTGGCGGCGAAGCTGCGGGCCGTCAGCATCGCACTGCAAAAACTCACCGTGGCGATCGCCAGCGCATCGCGCAGCAGCCGTTTCAATTCGCTCAGGTCGGTCTCGGGCCAGCTCAACTGCGGCATGCCCGAAGGAATCGGCCCCAGTACGGAGACCCCGTAGCGGTCCAGGCGCAGCACCCCGACACACAGGGTGGCGATGGCCACTGTCACCAACGCCGCCGGCAACCTGGCAAAACGCCGCGGCAGCCAGATCAACAGCGCCAGGGCGCCCGCCCCGATGGCCAGGGTCGGTAGATGGGTTTCGCCAAGCCGCTGCAGCATGTTCAGCAGGCTGAGAATGAACCCGTCGCCTTCGATCTTGTAGCCCAGCACCTTGCCCAGTTGCCCGGCCAGCAGGCTCAGGCCGATGCCGTTCAGATAGCCGATCAGGATCGGCCGCGAGAAAAAGCTGGCAATAAACCCCGCCCGGGCGATGCCGGCGCCGATCAGCATCAGGCCGACCAGCACCGTGACAATCACCGCCAACTGCGCCAGGCGCTCGGGATCGCCCAGCGCCAGGGGGGCGATCGCGCCGGCGACCATGGCGCAGGTGGCCGCATCCGGCCCGACCATCAACTGCCGCGAACTGCCCACCAGGGCATAGACCATCATCGGCAGCACGCAGGCGTACAAGCCGTACTGGGGCGGCAACCCGACGATCTGGGCGTAGGCGATGGCAATCGGGATCTGCACGGCGGCCACCGACAAACCGGCCTGCAGGTCGTACCTGAACCATTCGCGGCGGTATTGCAGGAGATTGGCCAAACCTGGCAGCCAGCGGGCAAGCAGCATGGAGGCACCTTTGATCAGAGGCTTTGCGGACGCGAAACCTCGGGCCCGGGATAAGAGCTAAGCAGAGTCGGTTTTCTTTGCAGGCTTTTCAACACAATATCGGCGGATCGATCGGGCCCTGGCAACCCGCGCCCGCGGCCCTGCCCGGTCATCTGGCAAAAGCACAAAATCGCCATGTGTTTCCTTCGTTCTTTCATACGTCGCAGTTCTCACTGCGCATTTCATTGCACCTCTCACCGCCCGTTCCTGCCTGTCTGGAGTTCCCTCGATGCCCTCGCCCAAATCCCTGCCCACCGCGCTGCTGGGCCTGGCCCTTGTCTGTCCAGCCCTGGCCGAAGCCCAGGGCCTGGAACTGGGGCAGGTGCTGATCGGCGCCGAGGAGCGCAGCGGCGAAGACGCATCGATCGAGGAGGCCAAGGCGCGGCTGGCCCAGGTGCCTGGCGGCAGCAATGTGGTGGACCTGCGCGGCCCGCTACAGGGCCGCGTGGCCAGCAACCAGGATGTGCTGGCGTATCAGCCGGGGGTCTATGCCCAGTCCGCGGGCAACGAAGGGGTGAAGATTTCGATCCGCGGCTCGGGGATCAACCGCGCGCCGGGCGCCCATGCCTCGGGGCTGTACACGATGCTCGACGGCCTGCCGCTGAGCGGCCCGGGCGGCACGCCCTATGAGTTACTGGAGCCGCTGTGGCTCGAGCGGGTGGAAGTGCTACGCGGCGCCAACGGTTTCGACCGCGGCGCCCTGGCCCTGGGCGGCGCCATCGACTACATCAGCCACACCGGCTACGACGCGCCGAAGTTGCAGGTGCGCTACGCCACCGGCAGCCACGGTTATCAGCAGCGCCAGGTCAGTTCCGGGCAGGTGCTGGGCGACTTCGACTACTACCTGTCCCTGACCGACGCCCGCTCCGATGGCTACCAGGACCACAGCGCCAGCAAGAGCCAGGGGGTCGTCGCCAACTTCGGCTATCGCTTCAACCCGAACCTGGAAACCCGCTTCTACATCCGCCATCGCCAGACCGACAACGACCTCGCCGGGCGGGTCACCAAAGGCTCCATCGAGCACGACCCGCGGGCGGCCAACCCGGCCTACGTGACGCGTAACGACAGCCGCGACCAGCCGGGCAGCACCTTTATCGGCAACAAGACCACCTGGTATATCGACGACGACTCAAGTATCCAGACCGGCCTGGTCTACCACGACTACCCCATGGACCTGCGCGAAGGCCCCAACCGCCTGAAGGTGGCCTACACCGACGTCAGCGGCACCTTCGACTACAAGCGCCGCGACACCCTCTGGGGCCTGGAAAGCCACAGCACCCTGGGCCTGCGCGTGACCAAGCACCTACCCAACTCAGGGGCCAGCGAGTTGGTGCGCATCCCCGGCGGCAACACCGCCGGCTACGCGCCGGGTACCCACATGCGCAACTTCACCTACCAGGGTTCGGACAGCGTCCTGCATCTGGGCAATGACCTGGAAATCGCCGACGACCTGTGGCTGACCACCGGCCTGGCCGCCATTTACACCCGCCGCGAAAGCGCCGTGACCTACCCCGACGGCGGTGGCAAGACCAGCCTCGGCGACTGGGACTACGCCCCGCGCCTGGGCCTGCGCTACCAGCTGACCCCCGACCTGCAACTGTTCGGCAACCTCAGCCGCTCGGTCGAGGCGCCACACCCCTGGTCGCTGATCTACAGCTCCAACATTCGCTTCCCGGCCGGCAGCGGCGCCGCCACCGGCACCCAGCGCGACCCGATCAAACTGCAAAACCAGACCGCCACCACCCTGGAACTCGGCGGCCGTGGCGACAGCGCCATCGGCCAATGGAGCCTGGCCTGGTACTACGCCCAGGTGCGCCACGAACTGCTCTCGGTCTTGCCGGACGCCAATGCCACCACCCCCTACGAGCTCAACGCCAGCCCCACCGTGCACCAGGGCGTGGAAGCCAGCCTGCACAGCAAGCTGTGGTCAGGGAAAGACGGCGGCCAGCTGAGCCTGCGCCAGAGCTACACCTTCAGCGACTTCCACTACCGCGACGATGAACGTTTCGGCGACAACCGCCTGCCGGGCCTGCCGATGCACTACTACCAGGGTGAGTTGCGCTACGACTGGCCCCTGGGCTTCTTCGCCGCGCTCAACACGCAACTGGTGTCCAAGGTGGCGGTGGACTACGCCAACAGCTATTACGCCGATCCCTACGCGCTGTTCGGCGCCACCCTGGGCTACAACGCGCCCAAGGGCGACTGGCAGACCTGGCTCGACCTGCGCAATCTGACCGACCAGCACTACGCCGCCACCGTCACCCCGGGCTACGACGACAAAGGCCTGGATGCCGCGCGCTCGACGCCGGGGGAAGGCATGGCGATGTATCTCGGGGTGTCGTGGAGCCTGCGTTAAGGCCAGGGCGGCCAGGCGTGGGCAGGCGATCCGGTTTGGCGGGCAGCCTGAAGCCACCCGGAAAAGGCGCGCTATCAGCCCTCGGAGGACACCACGGCCTCGGGACTGGATTCGGCAGCCAGCTTCAATCGGTCGGCCTTGCTGATGTATTTGGGCTTGCTGCGCGGCGCCAATTTGGCACTGGCCTTTTTCGCGTTAGCCTTTAATAGCTGATTGATTTTTTTACGACGGTTCATGGTTTGCTACTCGGTTGGTCAGTTCTTGAATGATATCAGCCAAACATACCGGACCCGACTCCTGTCGTGCTCCCCACCGCTGAGGAGATGACCGCGGCAGCACTCCCCTGCTGCCACCTTCCAACCCATCCGTGAAACCAAAGTATGGCTGCGCGATACCCATGGACGATGGTGCGGGATATTGCCTGGGAATAGGGTTTGCGGACCGGTACTTCGGTCTTGTTGCGAAAAGCCTTGCGCCCTTCGCGAGAGCGTTCGTACCGGCCCTCATTCGCCGCGAGAGCGGTACCCAGACGAGAGCTATCACCATGACCGACGAAACCCAAGGAACTACCCGCCGAGCCCTGATGAACGCCGGCGTGGCGGCTGCCGCGCTGGCGGTGGCCGTGCCTGCCCTGGCGGCTCAATCGAGCCAGGCCGAAACACCCGCGAACGGCGGCTCGCGCCGCCAGGACCAGGGCTCGGGCTATCTCACGCTCAAGGACGGCACGCGTCTTTTCTACAAGGACTGGGGCAGCGGCCAGCCCATCGTGTTCCATCACGGCTGGCCGCTGTCCGGCGACGACTGGGATACCCAGATGCTGTTCTTCCTCGACAAGGGCTATCGGGTGATCGCCCATGACCGACGTGGTCATGGCCGCTCCAGCCAGTCCGCGGTGGGCAATGAGATGGACACCTATGCCGCCGATGTCGCGGAGCTGGCAGCCCACCTGGACCTCAAGGGCGCCGTGCATATCGGCCACTCCACCGGTGGTGGCGAGGTGGCCCGCTACGTCGCGCGCCATGGTGGCGGTGGTCGTGTGGCCAAGGCGGCGCTGATCGGTGCCGTACCACCCATCATGCTGCGCACCGACAAGAACCCGGGCGGTTTGCCACTGAAGGTTTTCGACGGCTTTCGCGAGGCGCTTGCGGCAAACCGCGCGACCTTCTACCGGGAAGTGGCCGCCGGCCCCTTCTACGGCTTCAACCGGCCGGGGGCCAAGGTTTCCGAGGCGCTGATCGACAACTGGTGGCGCCAGGGCATGAACGGCGGCGCCAAGGCGCAATACGACTGCATCAAGGCGTTTTCGGAAACCGACTTCACCGAGGACCTGAAGATGATCGAGGTGCCCACCCTGGTCCTGCACGGTGAAGACGATCAGATCGTGCCCATCGACGACTCGGCGCGGCTGTCCATCAAGCTGCTCAAGCGCGCAACGCTGAAAACCTACCCCGGGCTGCCCCATGGCATGTGCACCACCCATGCCGAAACGATCAACGCGGACCTGCTGGCGTTCATCCAGGGCTGATGGATCGGCCGCCGTAACCTCGTGGCGAAAAGCTCCGGAGGCAGTTGCTCCGGAGCTTTTCGCCGAAGGGTTCGCCGCCGCGTGGGGACAGGTCGCAGGCTCTCAAGGCCAAGCGCGGCGCTGAACGTCAGGTGCCCGTTGCGAGATACGCCGGCAGCGTGAATTGCACCAGCGCGCCACGTGGCAGGTTTGCGCTGGCCCACAGGCGACCGCCGTGGCTATCGATGATCGAACGGCAGATCGACAAGCCCATGCCCAGGCCGGTGGCCTTGGTGGTGTAGAACGGCGCGAAGACCCGCTCGGCGTTCTCTTCGGCGAACCCTGGCCCGCTGTCGCCGACCGTCAGCCGCATCCCGTCCGGCTCGTGCGCGGTGCTGATCAGCAGCTGGCGCTCGCCATCGGGCACGCCGCCCATGGCCTCGAAGGCATTGATGATCAGGTTGAGCAGCACCTGCTGCAGTTCCACCCGATCCGCATTCACCAGGGGCAAGCCGTCGCTGAGCCGGGTACGCACCACCGCGCCATGCTTGATGGCTTCGCCGCGGGTGAACTCGACCATCTCGCGCACCGCCGCGTTGACGTCCACCGGCTGTTTCTGCGGCGGCGCCTTGCGGATCAGCTCGCGGATGCGCCCCAGCACGTCCGCCGCCCGATTGGCATCCTTGATGATGCGCCCCAGTACCTGGCTCACCTCCCCCAGTTCCGGCGGTTGCGCGCCCAGCCAGCGCAAGGCGGCGTTGGCATTGGTCACAGTGGCGGCGATCGGCTGGTTCACTTCGTGGGCGATGGACGCCGCCAGTTGCCCCATGGTGGCCACGCGGTTGGCGTGGGCCAGTTCCGTCTGCACCTCGCGATAGCGCCGCTCGCCGTCGCGGACCTGCTCCTCGGCCTGCTTGCGCTCGGTCAGGTCGAGTACGAAGGCAACCCCTTCCTGCCGGCTGGCCTCGAAGGCCGCCAGGCCGACGATCACGGGCAGACGGCTGCCGTCCTTGCGGATGTATTCCTTCTCGAAGGGTTGCGCGCGGCCGGTGCGCACGGCCGCGGCGAGGGCCGCCTGGCTTTCCGCACGGCGCTGCGGCGGGGTCATTTCGTTCCAGCGCACACGCCCGGAAACCAGATCGTCGCGCTCGTAGCCGACCATGCGCAGGAAGGCATCGTTGGCCTCGATGATCTCGCCATCGGCACTCCAGACGATAATGCCGATGATATTGGCGTCCACCAGTCGGCGGATCTTCGCCTCGCGTTCGGCCACATCGCGGTACAGGCGCGCGTTCTCCAGCGAGATCGCCGCCTGCGACGCCAGCAGCCGCAAAACGGCGATTCGCGCCGGGCTGAACGCGCCGGCGGTGAGGTTGTTCTCCAGGTAGAGCGCGCCGATGAGCTTGGCCTGATTCATCAACGCCAGGCACAGGATCGACCGCGCCCCGCGCTGGTGGATATAAGGGTCCGCAGCGAACCCGGGGTCAGCCGTGGCGTCCTCCAGGCACAGGTGCTCCCCGGTTCGCAGCACCTGGTAGAGCACCGACTCCGCCAGCGCGGCCGCGCTCACCGGCCCGTCGCGCAACTGGGTGGGGCCATTAGCGGTGTCCGCTTCCGCGGCGATGCGTGGTTCGCCGGCCTCGGCGAGAATGAGCAAGCCACGCTCCGCGCCGGCCTGCTCGATGGCCGTGCGCATGACCATGTCGATCAGTTTTTCGAGGACGATCTCGCCCGAGGCGGCCTGGGAAACCTTGAGCACCGTGGCCAGGTCCAGGTGCTCCACCGCCGTGGCGATGGTGGTGGTCGGGCCGGGTGCCACTTCTTCGTTGCGCAGGTGCCGGTGGAGCCTCTCCAACTGCCGGACCTTGCCGTCGGCGCCCCAGCGCAGGTAACCGTAGCGGGCGTCCTGCAGGTACAGCCGGGCAATCTTGCCGAGGCCGCGCGAGCCATAGAAGCGTGCCGCGAGCTCGTTGCCCAGCGCTTCGAGATGGACGAAGCCGCTGTCCTGCGCCAACTGGATGGACTGCTCGTAGAGCAGTTCCGCCTCGACCAGGCGCCCCTCGATGCGGGCGATTTCCGCGCCCACCAGCGCCACCCGGCAAGCGAAGGTTTCCGCGCACTGTTGCGCCCAGGTTTGCAGCTGGCCATGGTGCTCGGCCAAAGCCTGCCGTTGCGCGGCCGACTCCGCGGTGGCGCCGGCATCCAAGCAGGCCGCCAGCGTCAGCGCGGCGTAGAAATGGTACTCGGCTTCCTCGAAGAATGACGACGCGACCCACATCAGCGCCTTGGCCTGCGCCGCGCAGTCCGCGGCCACGCCATAGTCGCCGGCCAGGTAGCGTGCCTGCAGTTTGCGCACCCAGTACTTGCACGCCGCCAGGACCAGGTCCGGCGTGCTGTTCAAGTGCGCCTCGAAGCGCGCTTCGTCGAACTGGCCATCGTCGAAGCAGCCAAAGCTCCGGGTCTGTCCCCGCAGCATGCGGATCAACGCCAGCTGGGTGCCGATGAAGTCGATGACCAGACCGAAGCGCACCTTCTGCGCGTAGGCCAGGCCGTGCTCGGCTTCGCCCTGCACCTCTTGCAGCGGTTCGCCGATAAACAGGAGGTCGGAGATGAGACCGTTGCCGGCATAGGCGCCATACGGCAGGTCGCCGACCCGGTTGGCCGCGACGAAGGCGCGATGCAGCAGCTCCCGGCACTCGCGCACCGGCCTCATCCAGCGCGCGACGAACATCGAGAAACACAGGTAGGTGCTCGCCTCGAAGCGAGTCAAGCCACGCCGGTCGACCAGCTCGCAGCCCAGGCGGCCGAATCGGTAGCCCGCCTGATAGTCGCCGAAACGCCGGCCGGCCACTCGCCCGACGTTGGCATACAGCACGCAGGAAGCATCGCAGTTGCCGCGCTCCATACTCAGGCTGACCGCCTTGCAGATGGTCAGGCAGGCCAGGTTGGCATCGGTCTGCAAAGCCGGTGCGAAGAGCTTGCTCAAGGCGTCGAGGGTGACCAGCGAGGCTGCGTCTTCCATCAGCGGCAGGTCGATGAGTTGCTCGATGCTGCGCTCGCCCAGCTGCGTCCATATCTGCTGATACTCGCGGCGCACCTCTTCGTCGTCCGGGTGGGGTGACCAATCGATACCGACCTGGCGCAAATACGCCAGGCACACCCCTACCGCACGGTCACTGCGACCAAGCAGCAGGCAGACGTCCATCTGCAGGCAGGCCACCGCCGCGCGATGCACCGTGGTCATGGCGCGCTGCGCCAGCGCAGTGAGGCGCTGGTCGGCCAGCATCAGTTGACCGGTGAGGAATTCACACTCCGCGCGATTGAGTTCCAGGGCGAAGCGCAGTGCGTGGCGGCGCTCCCAGCAATCCTCGTCGAGCAACTCCGCGCCGGTGCCCAGGTAAGCCAGTGCCGAGGCATAGGCGGTGGACGCCTTGGCGCGCTGGCCGGCCAGCAGGTTGAACTCGGCCAGTTGCTCACGCTCGTCGCGCGCACTGATCAGACTGGCGCCACGGTTGAGCTGGCCGACGATCTCGAAGATGGCGGTCTCGCGCCGTTCCACGGGCGTCTGCGCCGCCAGGAGCCGGCCGATCCGCAGATGCGCCTCGGCACGGGAGGTTTCGGCGATCAGCGAATAGGCGGCTTCGTGGATGCGGTCGTGGGCGAACGCACAGGCGCCCTCCTGTCGTTCGACCAGCTCCTGGCGGACCGCCGCCCACAGCACCCCATGGACCCGCGCCGGCGGCAGATCCAGCACGGTAGCCAGGGTGTCGATCTGCGCCACGTTGCCCAGGCACGCCAGTTGCTGGAGCGCCTGCCGGGTCTGCGCTGGCAGGCGCGCGAGCTTGCCCACCATGAGGTCGACGACGTTGTCGGTGTAGCCCTTGGCGTGGATGCGCTCCGGCTCCCAGCGCCAGCGGCGCGCCGCATGGTCGTAGCTCAGCAGCTCTTCCTCGGCCAGCGCCTGGAGAAACTGGATGACGAAGAATGGATTGCCAGCGGTCTTGTCCTGCACCAGCCCGGCCAGCGCGACGATGCTGGGTGGCGGGCAACGCAGCGCCTCGGCGATCAGCTGTTCGATGTGCGCCCTGGCCAGCGGAACCAGCCTGATTTCATCGACGCGCACGCCGGCATGACGAATGGACTGCAGCTTGCGGGTCAGCGAATGGCTGGCATCCACCTCGTTGTCCCGGTACGCGCCCACCAGCATCAGGTGGCGCAGTTCCGAGTGGGTCAGCAGGTCTTCAAGCAGGTCGAGGGTCGCCGCATCCAGCCATTGCAAGTCATCGAGGAACAGCGCCAGGGGATGATCGGCACGGGCGAAGACGCCGATGAAGCGGCGAAACACCAGGAGGAAACGCCGCTGCGCCTGTTGCGGCTCCAACTCCGGCACCGGGGCCGGCTCGCCGATGATCAGCTTCAGCTCCGGAATCAGGTCGGTCATCAGGCGGGCGTTGGGGCCCAGCGCTTCCAGCAATGCGCTGCGCCAGCCGGCCAGAACCTCGTCGCTCTTGCCCAGCAGCGTGCGGACCAGGTCCTGAAAGGCCTGCACCAGCGTCGAGTAGGGGATGTTGCGCTTGTACTGGTCGAACTTGCCGGACGCGAACAGCCCGCGTGGAGGCACCAGGACCTTGTGCAGTTCGTTGACTACCGAGGACTTGCCGATTCCGGAGTAGCCGGACACCAGCACCAGCTCCGGGGCGCTGCTCTTGACGATGCGCGAGAACGCCTCGACCAGGGTCTGCACTTCGCGCTCGCGGCCGTAGAGTTTCTCGGGAATCAGCAGCCTGTCGGGCGTGCCCTGCTCGTCCAGGGAGAATGCCTCGATGCGCCCCTCGCCCTGCCAGTCGGCCAAGCAGCGGCGAAGGTCGTGCTCGACCCCGGCGGCGCTCTGGTAACGCTCTTCGGCCGTCTTGGCCAACAGCCTCATGACGATTTGCGACAGCATCAGCGGCACGCCGGCCACCCGCTCGCACGGTGGCAGCGGCTTGCGCGCGATGTGGCAGTGCACCCACTCCATCGGGTCGTTCGCGCTGAACGGCAAGACGCCAGTGAGCATCTGGTAGAGGGTAATGCCGAAAGAGTAGAGATCGCTGCGCGAGTCGATGGAGCGATTCATCCGTCCGGTCTGCTCGGGCGCCATATACGCCAGGGTGCCGGCGATGGTCTCCGGCGGCTCGGGCGCCTGTCGTTCCCGTGGCAACCGGGAAGCCAGGCCGAAACCGGTCAGCCGTGCCTGGCCGTCGCGGCAATTGACCAGCAGGTGATTGGGCTTGAGATCCTTGTGCACCAGGCCACGCTGGTGCAAGTGGCGCAGCGCCTCGGCGATGCTAATGGCCAGGCGCAGGCAAGCCTCTGTTTCCAGAGGGGCCAGCAGCAGGCGCGACAGCGGTTCGCCGCCCGGGTCGTCGAGCAGCAGGCGCGTCTGGCCGCCGTCGCGTATCAGCGCCTGGGGGCGCAGGGCCCAGGCACTGTCCAGGTCATCCTTGAGGCTGTATTCGTGAGCCAGTCGGTCGAGGGTCGCGGGTAGCGGCTGTTCAGCGGATGGCCGCACCAGCAGATGACTGTCACTGCCCTGCCCCGAGCGGCGAACCCGGGAGAACACCCGCTCGCCATCGTCCCACAAGATCTGCTGTCTGCTCGGCATCGGCATGGCACCGTTCATGGGGTTTGTGCTGCCGCGCGCAATCGTGGCCCGCGGCGTGTCTGGCAATCAGCGGCGCGACCCGCTCAGGTTGTCCGGCGCGAGGGTTCCACGCCCAGTGCCTCGGCCATGCGCACGAGGTCGGCAACCGAACGCGCGCCCAGTTTCTTCATCACCTGGCCGCGATGGACTTTCACCGTCACTTCGCTCAGGTTGAGTTCCGCGGCGATCTGCTTGTTCATCAACCCCGCCACCACGAAGCGCAGGACCTCGCGCTCTCTTTGGGTCAGCGCCTCGAAGGCGCTGCGCAAGGCCGCGCCCGAGTGCTCGGCGAGCAGGCGTTCGCTGTCACGCGCCAGGGCGCTGGCGACGGCGTCGAGCATGTCCTGGTCACGAAACGGTTTGGCCAGGAAATCCACCGCGCCGGCCTTCATCGCCTTGACCGTCATGGCGATATCGCCATGGCCGGTCATGAACACGATGGGAATGCGCACGCCGTTCTTCTCCATCTGTTCCTGGAACGCCAGGCCGCTTTCGCCGCGCAGGCGCACATCGAGGATCAGGCAACCGGGCACGTCGCGCTTGGCGAAAGCGAGGAAATCCTGGGAGGATTCGAAGGTCTGCACCTGCAGGCCGATCGAGCGCAACAAGCCATCGAGCGCGAGACGCATTGATTCATCGTCATCGACCACATAGACCACCGGGTCCTTGGGAGCCTGCGGGTTGTGCGGCGGGTTGGAACTGGACCACGAGGTCATCTTGCCTCCTTAGCGGGACCGCATCACGCACAGTGTGCAGGTCAAAAAAGATAGTCCATGATCACACCCGCAGCAACGCGCCAGCCAAACGGTTAGCCGGAGCATGGCCGGGGTTTTCGGCGGTCGGTGTCGGCACGCGCGCGGTGGCACAAGGATGTGCGCCGCGAAGAAAACTAGCACGCCGGCGCGAGCCGTCACCAGGCCAGAAACCCCTGAAAAACGGCCAGCCTCGCGCGCTTGAAAACGCCCCACGCCCCCCCTATTTCGCTCGCTGCTCGAACAGGCAGGACTCCATGACAAACGCCCCCAACCGCTCGACACATCACCAGCCCTGGCCCGGCCCGCGCGAGGTGGTGTTCGTCGCCTACCCGCAAATGGGCCTGCTCGATCTCAGTGGCGCCCAGACGGTGTTCTGGGCCGCCGGCAAGGCGCTCTCCCAGCGCGGGCTGCCCGGCTACCGGCTGCGCACGGCGAGTCTCGCTGGCGGCCTGGTGTCCACCGTCGAGGGCCTGGCGGTGGACACCTGCGCATTTGCCGAGCTCGATCTCGCGGCCATCGATACCCTCGTCGTTCCCGGTGCCCCCGATATCTGCCAGACCCTGGACAGCCACGTCGAGCTGGTGGCGTGGCTGCGCCGCGAAGCGCCCACCGCGCGCCGCGTGGCCTCGGTTTGCAGCGGCGCCTTCCTGCTGGCCAAGGCCGGCCTGCTCGACGGCCGTCGCGCCGCCACCCATTGGGCCATGTGCGACACGCTGCAACAGCGCTTCCCCACCCTGGAGGTGGACGCCGACGCGATCTTCATCCAGCAGGGCACGGTGTGGACCTCGGCAGGCGTGACCGCCGGCATCGATCTGGCGCTGGCCCTGGTGGAAGCGGACTGCGGGCGCGAGGTCAGCATGCAGGCGGCCCGCGAGCTGGTGGTGTACCTCAAGCGGCCGGGTGGACAGGCGCAATACAGCACGCTGTTGCAGATGCAAGCGCAGGACAGTTCGCTATTCGACGACCTGCACCTGTGGCTGGCCGAGCACCTGAGCGACCCGGACCTGACCGTGGAGCGCCTGGCGGAACAGGCGAAGATGAGCCTGCGCAACTTCTCCCGTGTCTACAAGCAGCACACCGGGCGCACGCCCGCCAAGGCCATCGAACTGTTGCGCCTGGAGGCGGCGAAACGCCTGCTGGAAAACTCGCCGCGCAACATCGAGCAGATCGCCCGCGCCTGCGGGTTCGCCGACGAGGAGCGGCTGCGCAACACCTTCCAGCGTCACCTGTCGATTTCGCCGCGCGACTACCGCAGCCGCTTTACCCGCCAAGGCTGAAACCCCGCCCTCAGGCCACGGCCAGCACCGCCGGGTGTTCCGGCTGCCGCGCCAGATGGCGGGCGAAGCAGGCGCGCAGCCAGCACTCGCGCGGGTCTGCATGGCTGGTGCCACGCCAGGCCATGGACAGGTCCGGGCTCGACAGGGGCAGCGGCGCGTAATCGGCACGCAGCCCTTGCAGGCGGACCATCGCCTGGGCCACGTAGTCGGGCACGATGGCCAGCAGATCGCTGCTCTCCAGCAGTGCCGGCAAGGCGCTGAATTGCGGGACCGCCAGCACCACGCGGCGCCGACGACCCTGGCCTGCCAGGGCGCGGTCGACATCGTCGCTCGCCGTGCCCTGCGTCGAGACCAGCACGTGCGGGCGCCGGCAGAATTCGTCCAGCGTTACCGGTCCGGCCGCCGCGTCGGCGCGCAGCAACATCGGCTGCATGGGTCGCACACTGCGGCAACGGGCATTCGCCGGCAGGTCCTGGGCCAGGCTGATGCCCACGGAGATGTCACCGCTGATCAGCAATTGCGGCAGCTGCCACTGATCCACCCGATGCACCACCAGCGTGACGTTGGGCGCCTCGGCGCGCAGGTGCTTGATCAACCCGGGCAGCAGCGCGTACTCGACATCGTCACAGAGCCCGACATGGAAGGAGGCTTCGCTGGTACGCGGATCGAACGCCTGGCTGCAACTCAGGGCATGGGCAATGCCTTCGAGCGCGGGCGCCAGGCGCGCGTGGATTTCCTCGGCCCGGGCCGTGGGCTCCATCACCCGCCCGGTGCGGATGAACAGCGGATCATCGAACATCGACCGCAGCCGCCCCAGCGCGCCGCTGACGGAGGCCTGGCACAAGAACAGACGTTCGCCCGTCCGGGTGACGTTGCGTTCACGCATCATGGTTTCGAAGACCACCAGCAGATTGATGTCGGCATGCCGCAGATCGTTTCTGTTCATTTTGCCCACCCACCCGGTGAAGTTGGATTGGAACACTGGATTGAAACAATGGATTGAAAGAACGCCTCGTCGCAGCCGGATAAAAAGTCGGGAGCGGCGATATGGTTCCAGCGTATTCAGGTAAAGCGGGTGAGTCTTTAGTTCATGGGGTCAATGAAAACATCCCTTGGGAGCGCAAACTTATACTTGGGTATTCTGCTCTCGAACTTCCCGTGGCCAATAACATGAACAGCAAACTTCCAGCCAGGGTTTCTACACTTAGGTGGTGCTCACTTATACCTAGGTATACTTCTCCGACTCGGGCGACGGCGTATCTTGCAAGTACGGCAGGCGCCGTCACGAGTGCCCCACATGATCCAACAGACTGAACTGCGCAACAGGGCTTTCATCGCCGTTGTCGACGACGACGATTCCCTTCGCACGGCCCTGGAAGGCCTGCTACGCGCCACCGGCTACCAGGCGCGCACCTATGACGGGGCCCGCGAGTTCCTTGACTCCGACGGTCCGGCCCAGGCCCGCTGCCTGATCTGCGATATCCAGATGCCCGGGATGTGTGGCGTAGAGCTCTACGAGGCCTTGCGCGCGCGCGGCCTGCGCATCCCGGTGATCTTCATCACCGCTTACCCCGGCGAGAAGCCACGCATCACTTCCGGCATGCCCGGGGTGATCGCCTGCCTGCCCAAGCCGTTCCCTGCCGAACAGTTACTGGAGTGTGTCGAAACCGCCTTGCGACACCGGCACTGAATACCCTCGCGACGTCCCCGACCGATACCTTCGTATAACTTTATTCGACGGATGCGTAATGCCCGCACACCGATGGAGAAGTGCGCCTCGAAGTTCACTCCCCTAGCATGAAATCCACAGCGGAAGAGTGGCAACAGAACAACACCGCTTGTAGGGCGCGGCGATCATTAGTCGTCACGCCGAACTTGCAGTCCTGCTGCAAGTTTCATTCATCCATTCGAGTCAGGAGCACATCATGAAACAGCAACTTCTGGTTATTGGCGCGGGGTTTGGCGGCCTGTGGAGTGCCTTGAGCGCCGCTCGCCTGCTGGACATGCACGACCGCCAGGATGTGGAGATCACCCTGCTGGCGCCGCAAGCCGAACTGCGCATTCGCCCGCGCTTCTACGAGCCCGATGTGCACAGCATGTTCGCCCCGCTGGACGCCCTGCTCAACGCGGTGAACGTGCGCTTCGTCAAAGGTATCGCCGAGCGCATCGACGAGCAGGCCGGTCGGGTCGGCTATCGCGACGAGGCCGGGCGCCCCGCCGAACTGGCCTATGACAGGCTGGTGCTGGCCTCCGGCAGCCAGCTGTCGCGCCCACCGGTGCCGGGCCTGAACGAGCACGCCTTCAACGTCGACCAGATCGAATCCGCCGCGCGCCTGGAACGTCACCTGATGTCGCTCGGCAACCAACCGGCCAGCCGCGCCCGCAACACCGTAGTGATCGCCGGCGGCGGCTTCACCGGCATCGAGACCGCCACCGAAATGCCCGCCCGCCTGCGGGCCGTGCTGGGCGCGGAGCAGGACATACGTGTGGTGATCGTCGATCGCGGTGAGCGCATTGCCGCCGCCATGGGCGACGGTATTCGCCCTTCCATCGTCGAAGCCTGCGAGGCGCTGGGCATCGAGTGGATCACCGGGGCAACGGTGGCCTCGGTGGACGCCAACGGCGTCACCCTCGCCGACGGCCGGCACATCGAGAGCAACACGGTGATCTGGACCGTCGGGTTCCGCGCCAGCCCCCTCACCGAGCAGCTCACTGGCGAGCGCGACGGCCAGGGCCGTCTGCACGTTGACGGCCACCTGAAGGTCCGTGGCCAGGCCAAGGTGTTCGCCGCAGGCGATGTGGCCTACGCGGCCACCGACGATATCGGCAATTTCGCCGTGATGTCCTGCCAGCACGCGATCAGCCTGGGCCGCCACGCCGGCAACAACGCGGCCGCCGACCTGCTGGGCGTCCCCGCGACCCTCTACCGCCAGCCCAAGTACGTGACCTGCCTGGACCTGGGCGCCTGGGGCGCGGTGTACACCGAAGGCTGGGATCGTCAGCTGAAGCTGGTGAAGGCAGAAGCCAAGGAGCTCAAGACCCAGATCAACACCCTGTGGATCTACCCGCCAGCCGCCGACCGGCGCACCGCCCTGGCCGCGGCCGACCCGCTGATCCCGGTGGCCTGAGCACTTTGCGCGCTTTCCCTGCCGTCGTTAGAGCGGCATTCGCCTGATGTATCCGACCCAAGCAATAGGAGAACGAACATGACCCTGCCTCTGAAATCATTCCAGCAGGATGGCGCCCGGCAGTACGCGGCCGCCGAAGAACTGGTGCCCTCGCGCTACGCGCTGCGACTCGGCGAGATCGACGTACTGGTGGTCAGCGATGGCGTGCTGCCGCTGCCGACCGAGACCATGTCCACCAACGCCGACCCGGCCGCCCGCGCGGCCTGGTTCAAGGACATGTACCTGGGGCCGGACATGTTCGACTGGGCCCTGAACGTGCTGGTGGTGCGCAGCGGCGAGCAGACCATCCTGGTCGACGCCGGGCTGGGCGGCCAGTTCCCCGGGTTCCCGCGGGCCGGGCAGTTCCCCAAGCGCCTGGAAGCCGCCGGAATCGACCTCGGGTCTATCACCGACGTGGTGATCACCCACATGCACATGGACCATATCGGTGGGTTGCTCGTCGATGAGGTGAAGAACCGCCTGCGGCCCGACGTGCGCATCCATGTCACCGCCACCGAAGTCGACTTCTGGACCACCCCCGACTTCACCCACACCGCGATGCCACAACCCGTGCCGGATGTCCTGCGCAGGACCGCCAACCAGTTCATGGAGCACTACCGCAGCAAGCTGCGCATTTTCGAGGATGAGCATGAGGTCGCGCCGGGCGTGGTCGCCAAACTTACCGGCGGGCACACTCCCGGGCATTGCGTGGTCTACGTCAACTCCGGCGGCGAGCGCCTGACCTTCGCCGGTGACGCCCTGTTCCCGGTGGCCTTCGACCATCCCGACTGGCACAACGGCTTCGAGCATGACCCCGAGGAATCGGTTCGTGTAAGGGTCCGCCTGCTACAGGAAGCGGCGGCGAGCGGCGAGCTGTTCGTCGCCACTCACCTGCCCTTCCCCTCGGTCGGCCGAGTGGCGGTCGACGGTGATGCGTTCCGTTGGATTGCCGCCTTCTGGGACTATTGAGCGCCCGTGGGTATCAGGCCTGTGCCCCGTCCAAGCCCTCCCGTATTCGCGGGAAGGCGGACCAGGCGCAGGTCTCCTCAGAACCGTGCATGAGCGGTGCTTCGACCGGTTGAGTCCACAGCCAGGAGCGGTCAGTCGCTCAAAACACTTAAAAACCACTGATTGCCAAAGTCATCAGGCTCCGAAAAAAGCTCACTCGGTCGAAGGGACGGATGCTTTGCTGCCCAAGCGGATGAGTTCATTGGAGAAACACAGGCCGACGATGATCAGTGCCGCTCCCGCGTACAGGCTTTCGCGCGGTACTTCATTGAGCACCACAAACGCCAGCAGCGCGGCGAACAGTGGCTCGGTCAGCTCCAGCGCTTGCACTTGGGATGGCTTGAGATACTCGATGGCCTTGGTGGTGCAGAAGAACCCCAGGATCGTCGGCAGCGTGGCCAGCGCCAGCAGCGCGGCGATCGCCAGCGGCGACAGCTCGCCTATCGCGAAACCATCGGCCGCCGCCGGCATCAGCAGGTACAGGCTGCCAAAGAACAACAATTGTCGGGTGAAGTGCAGCCCCCCCGACACCCCCATACGCTTCATGGCAACCGAAAAGGCCCCATAGCCGCAGCCGGCCATGGAGGCGAGCGCAGCACCTTGCAGGGTAAAGCCCTGCTGCAGGTCGCCGCCGAAGATCACCGAGATCCCAGCGATAGCCAGTGCGGCGCCAACGGTAGCGTTCGCGGTGATGGCATCCTTGAGGAAAACGCGCCCCAGAATGATCGAGGAAATCGAGGCACTGGCCATCAGCACCACCACCACACCTGCCGCAGCGTAGTGTCGATAGGCGGACGTTTCGAAATGGAACAGCACAAAGATGCCAAGGAATGCGCAGATAGCCGCCTGAGCCCACTTGGTCGACGTCGACGGGCGCTTGAGGAAAAACAGCAAGATCGAGAGAAGCAGGCAACCCAGTACGGTCTTGATGACAGCGACACTGCTAGCGGTAAAACCATTACTCATGAGAACTTTGCTGAGTACACCGATCGTTGCGTTCAGTGCCGCAGCGGAGAGTGCAAATATGACGCCTTTGCTGAAAGTAGATGGCATTGATAACGATCCCTGTCGCTGAATTGTCGTTCGATAGAATGCCGCCCTACATCGACGGCGCAAAGTTTGAGGATACGAAGATCCACCACACCAAGTATTTATTGAGGCATCAGCTGGATCGCCCAGTAGGGGGCTGTCGGCCTCTTGAAGTTTCCGTACGAAATGGCGGAAAAAAGTGGGTGGATCAGGTTCACTCCCCTGGGAGAAGTCAGAGGGCCTGGCCCTTGGCTAGGCAATATGAGTTGACGAACGTCGCAGTGTGCTGCAAGGACTGGCGTATATCCGGTTTGGCTATTCCATGCCTGTTGGCAAATTGCTCGGCCGCGACCGTATCAAAACGCGTGGTCTGGATAAAGTCCAAGGCTTCGGGTTTTGTGTTCAAAAACCGCGCGACGGGAGCAATACTCAGTAGCAACTTCAGCAATCGCAGTGGAATGTAATGCTTGGGGGACTTTAAGCCCAGAGGTTGTGCCGCCTGTACCAGGAGTTCTCGCAAGTTGGGAGTCTGGTCATCAAGCGCCAGCAGTTCCTGGCCCACCATGGCAGGATCGAAAGCACACACCGCCACCAGCTCAACCAGGTAATCCACGGTGACCAGCGGCAGCCAGTGCTCGGCGGTACCGGGCACTGCCGTCAGCTTTCCCTGCACAAGGTTGCGTATCAGCGCCACCAACGGCTGACCGTCAAGGATATGCCCCGTGCGGCTGTGGCCACAGACCGTCGCAGGGTGGACAACGGTCATCTCCCCGCCCTTGGCGGACATGACCTCCAGGGTCGCAAAATGCGCCTCCAGCTTGCTCCCCTCGTAACCACCGACCTGTCGGTAGACGGCAGGCCAATTCGTCCGCTGCGGATAACGAGGATCAATTCCGATGCGTTGCAGATGCTCATGATTTTTCAGCATGTAGCCGCCGATCATCACTAACCGGCTTTTTTGCTCAGCCGCCAACAGCGCCACGCGCTTTGCCCCTTCCACATTCACCGCACGAGACTGCTCCACTGAAAGCCCCCATGCGAAGTGGGCGCCCAGGTGGAATATGACTCTGGCGTGCCTTAGCACTTCTCGGTCAGCAAGACTCAGCCCGAGGTTGTCCTGTTCCAGATCGCCAGCTACGGCAAATACCCGGGTTGCGCACCCTCCCAAATTATCGACTTGCTCGCGCAGTGCAGCCAGTCGCTCCGGGCGACGCATCAACACCCGAACTGTGTGACCTTTGGCACTCAGGTACGCCACCAGATGTTGACCGATGAAGCCGGTACCCCCGGTGACAAAACACTCCACGCTCATTTCCCTGTTCCTTGTTTAAGGTGAGAAATCGAGCGTAAACTATCGACCCAACTCTATGGTCAAGCGGTGTTTTCATGAAGATCGGCGAACTCGAAGCCCGCAGCGGCGCCAGCCGCCATACGCTGCGTTACTACGAGCAAATCGGCCTGATCTCACCGCTGCGGCAAACTAACAACTATCGCGTTTACACAATGCAAACTCTGCAGGACCTGGACTTTATCCAGCGCGCGCAAAGCATGGGGTTTTCCCTGGGGGAAATAGGCGAGATTCTGGATGCGCAGCGCAACAAGCTGATCGATTGTGCTGACGGCGCCAAGCTAATTGAAAAGAAGATGGCAGAAATCAAACAGAAAATCGCCAACCTCCAAGGCATCTATCGGTATCTGGATGAAGAGCGTGCAACCCTCGAAGCCAGTGCTGCCAAGCAACTTGAGCTTCAGCAGTTGAACAACGCTTCCAACTGAACGGTCAGCCTCTGGGACACGGAAGTTGCAGCCTGCTTCCAGTTTACCGCGCTCAAGCCAGCAACTCGCTGATCCACCGGGCCTGCCGGACGATGTCCTGGACCTTCTCCTCGGGCACGGCCTGCCGCGCCCGGGCGAAGTGGGCCAAGGTCTTGTGTTTCAGGCGCAGCATGCGTTGCCATTTAGCCAGGAAGGCCGGGCTGCGGGCCTGCAGTTGGAGCGGGCCGAAGTACAGTTCCTCGGCGGTGTAGCTCACCGGCCCGGCGCGCTCGGCGACGATGATTTCGTAGAAAAAGCGGTTTTCCCGCAGCACTTCCTCGTCGAGGATGCGGTAGCCATGCTCCATCAGCCATTGGCGCAGGGGCTGCTCGCCGCCGTTGGGCTGCAGGATCAGGCGTTCCTGGCCATTCAGGCGCGCCTTGCCGCTGTCGAGGATGTCGCGGATGGTCTCGCCGCCCATGCCGCAAAGGCTGATTGCCGTGATTCCGTCTTCCGGCTCGATCGCCGCCAGGCCGTTGGCCAGGCGCACGCTGATGCCCGACTCCAGGGCGTTTTCACGCACGCTGCGCTGGGCCGCGTGGAACGGCGTCACCGCCACCTCGCCGGCCACCGCCGCGGCGATGAGGCCCCGGCGCAGCAACGCCACCGGCAGG
Source organism: Pseudomonas sp. LAMO17WK12:I10 (assembly GCF_900215185.1). Taxonomy (NCBI): domain Bacteria; kingdom Pseudomonadati; phylum Pseudomonadota; class Gammaproteobacteria; order Pseudomonadales; family Pseudomonadaceae; genus Pseudomonas; species Pseudomonas sp. LAMO17WK12:I10. The sequence goes on from NZ_OBDX01000009.1 coordinate 61,492, forward strand.
TAGCCGTGGTCCGAGCCGATATCGGCCAGGCGCGCACCCACTGGCACATGCGCCGCCACGCGCTCCAGGCGCATGGACAATGTCTGTTGGTTCAACTGCCGCCCCTTTTCACCACGAACCTCCGGCGCCTTTGGCCGGATCAGGGCGCGATTCTGTCGGGCAATGCCGTGCATTTCAAATTTATGCGACCGGCCCCCTGGTTCGCCCCGCCCCGCCGCTCGCGTATCGGCGCCAAGGCAAGCCGGGGCAAAAGCCACTTTTGCCTCGAGCTTTGCGCAGCCCGGGAGGCGGGAATGGGACGCCCCAGCCCTTCTGCCCATCCCCTATGTATCGCAGTGTGTCTACATCACCTCCCGCTACATAAGCTTGCATCCGCCCCGGGATTCGGACACAGGCCAGATACGTCGCAGCCGTCAAATGCAACCCAGGTTGAAGGGGATCGGCCAGATCCTCACCCCCGGCTTGCAATCCAATGGAGAGATCAGCATGAAGATGACACTGCGCAACCACACAATCGGCGCGTCGGTCCTGGCCCTCACCCTGTTCGGCATCCTCGGCACGGCCCAGGCGCAGACGAACACGGCGGCGCAAGCCGACGCGGGTAGCACCGGCACCACTTATGCCGCCCCCTCGCCTTTCGGCCCGTTGAAGCATGTCAACGCCGGGCTGCTGGACGTGGCATACGCCGAAACCGGCCCGACCGATGGCCCGGTGGTGATTCTGCTGCACGGCTGGCCGTACGACATTCACAGCTTTGATGAGGTCGCGCCCTTGCTGGCCGCCAAGGGTTATCGGGTGCTGATGCCCTATGCCCGCGGCTATGGCGATACCCGTTTCCTGTCGGCGAAAACCCTGCGCAATGGCCAACCGGCCGCGCTGGCCAGTGACGTCATCGACTTCATGGATGCGCTGAAGATCAAGCAAGCGGTGCTTGGCGGTTATGACTGGGGCGCGCGTTCGGCGGACATCGTCTCGGCGCTGTGGCCGGAGCGGGTCAAGGCGCTGGTGTCGGTCAGCGGCTACCTGATCGGCAACCAGGCGGCCGGCCAGAATCCGCTACCGCCCAAGGCGGAATTGCAGTGGTGGTACCAGTTCTATTTCGCCACCGATCGCGGTCGCGCCGGCTATGAGAAAAACACTCACGACTTCGCCAAGCTGATCTGGCAACTGGCCTCGCCGCAATGGACGTTCGACGACGCCACCTTCGAGCGCAGCGCCAAGGCCCTGGACAACCCCGACCACGTCGACATCACGGTGTTCAACTACCGCTGGCGCCTGGGGCTGGTTCAAGGCGAAAGCCGCTACGCCACCCTGGAGCAGAAACTGGCCACGGCCCCAACCATCAGCGTGCCGACCATCACCCTCGAAGGCGATGCCAACGGCGCGCCGCACCCGAACCCCGCGGATTACGCCAAGCGCTTCACCGGCAAATACCAGTTCCGCCTGATCAGCGGCGGCATCGGCCACAATCTGCCGCAGGAAGACCCGCGGGCATTCGCCCAGGCGGTGATCGATGCGGATCGTCTTTGACCAGGGTTCTGCTGCCAGCCCCCCGCCATGAAGGGGCTGGCGTTTTGCTCTAGGCTACAGAATGCTGGATACCCTCTTGACCCACATGCCACAGCAAGGAGCGCTGCTCATGTCCGCTTTCCAGAACGCACAGACGATCGATGGTTTCACCATGAAACTGTGGCGCGGCGAACGCATGTGTCTGATCGGTTTCGATGTCGAGAGTCCTCCCGCGGACCTCGTGGGCTTTGCCATCGAATGCAGGTTCCCCGGCACCGACGCGTTCAAGCCCCTGCTCAACCGCATCGCCTTTGCCTACGACGAGCCCACCCACAGCGCGGTCGATGGCCAGCGCAAGTTTTCCTCGCTGGAAGCGCCCTTCCAGAAGTTTCGCTGGGTTCACGTTCCCCATGAGGTCGAGCAAGGCACCTTCACCTACCGGGGCCGGATGATGCACATGGCCAATGACGGCCAGCTGGTTCCCGGCACGGCCATCGAACTGGCGATCGACCTCGACCCCATCAGCTACGAAGGCATCCTCGACATTGGTTTCACCCGGGGCTTCACCTCCTCGCAGGCCTTCCGCGACCGGGTACCCGCGGGCGTCAAGGTCGATGTGTATGGCAAGAGCCTGATTCCATCGAAAACCAAGGACGGGCTCGACCACCCGAAGACCGAGACAGCCATGTACCAATGGCTCGGCTTCGAGGCGGTGTCGATGATTTTCGCGGTGCTGGATGAAGTCCTGCGGCAGCCGGGCACCACCCTCGATGTCTTCGCCTACGACTTCAACGAACCGGACATCCTCGCCAGACTGGAGGCGCTGGGTAGTCGCCTGCGCATCATTATCGACGACGCCGGCGATCACGCCGCCCCCGACAGCTGCGAGACCCGGGCCGCCAGCCGCCTGGTGGACTCGGCCGGCGCGGACCGGGTTCGACGCAGTCATTTCCATGGCCTGCAGCATCACAAGGTGCTGATCGCCCGGCGCAACGGTAAGCCTTACCAGGTGCTGTGCGGCTCCACCAACTTCAGCTTCCGCGGCTGTTATGTGCAGAACAACAATGCACTGTTGTTCAAGCATCTCGAGGTAGCGGACCTGTTCGGCCGGGTCTTCGACGCCAGCTTCAGCGATCCGAAAAACTTCGAGGCCAGCGACCTGGCGCAGAAATGGCACGTGATCGAAACCGGCACCGCGACGACCGCCGGCCCGCGCCTGCATTTCTGTTTCTCGCCACACAGCGGCAGCGACCTGTCGCTCAGCCCGATCGGCGGCGCGATCGACCAGGCCAGCCGCTCGGTGCTGTTCAACATCGCCTTCCTCAATCAGATCACCAGCGGCCCCCTGTACGAGTCGATCAGCCGCCTCTACAAGCGTCCGGTGTTCAACTATGGCGTGACCGACAAGGCCTCGGGCATGGATGTGATCAAGCCCGATGGCACATCGGCCGAGGTGGATTTCGCCTATCTCGCCAAGTACGCACCGGAGCCTTTTCGCAGCGAGTGGTCCGGCGGCACCGGCATTTCCGTGCACAACAAGTTTGTCGTCACCGATTTCAACCTGCCGAGCGCCAAGGTCTTCACCGGTTCCTCGAACCTGTCGGTCTCGGGGGAAGAAAAAAACGGCGATCACCTGATCCTGATCGAGGACCAGAAAATCGCCGTGGTCTATGCCATCCAGGCCCTGCTGATATTCGATCACCTGCACTTTCGCAGCGTGATGCAAAAAGCCTTCACCAGCGCCGATGAGACCCAGGGGAGACAGCCACCGCCACTGGTGCTGAAAAGACCCACGGCGATCTCGGGCCAGCCCGCCTGGTTCGAGGCGTACTACGCCGCAGGCTCGCAGAAACAGGGCGACCGGCAGTTGTTCTCTCACTAAGGGCGCGAACTGTCGAAAGGCGCCAGGAAGGCCTCATGTCCTGCTGGCGCCTGTGCGGGTCAGACCGAGAAGATCATGCAGCCGATCGAACCGGCCTCGTTGTAGATGGCGTGGCCGCTGTTCTCCACCGTGAAACCGTGCAACATGTGCTTGGCCTCGTCGCTATAGGCCAGGGCAACCACCCAGCGGGCCTCGACCGGCTCGGTGTATTTGGCGATTTTCACAATATCCTTGCGGGCTTTCGCCAGCAGTTTGTCGCCGGCGTTGGTGGCGCTCTCGACTTTCACCTCGATGGCATAGCTCTTGACCCCCTGGCTGGCCAGTACATCCAGACGCCGGGTCTCGTTCGGCTCTGGGTAAGGCACTTCGCGAGCGACCCCCAGGCGGGCTGTGCGTAGCAGGATCAGAAACTCGACCTGGAACCAGACTTCCCAGGCCGCGCCGGTACTGATGGCGGCCTCGATGCGCGAGTGGTCACTGAGGATGATGTGGCTGAGTTCGGTGTTTTTCATCGGGCGTTCCCTCTAATGGTTGGTAGAGAGAGGAACGAACCGACGGCACCGTTGTGAATGTCGAGGGCGAATCTGGATCGACGGCATAAGCCGCCAGCCGGAACGTCCCGACTGCGCGGGGTATCGACAGCCCCGCATCAAGCCAGGATCAGCCCGCGGAAAAAAAACGCTACAAGGACGGCTCGAATACCCCCGCCTCTTCCAGCATCTCCACCAACGCTTGCGGCCAGACGATGGCCTCGGTGGATCGCAGATCATCGGCGGACCACCAATGATGATCGGCCATTACCTGGGCCTCGGCCGAGGTCCAGCCTGCACGAGAGAGCGGCTGGTCTGGCGCATGCACCACAAAATACTGCTCGACAGAGGTCACCCACTCGCCACAGGGCAACTGCATGGGGAACCGGCGACCGGCCACCGGCTCTCCCACCGCGCAGACCTGAATACCGGTTTCCTCGTGCAATTCACGAATCGCCGCGACCTGGAAGGTTTCGTCCCCTTCAAGCCCGCCACCGGGCGTGGCCCAATAGTCATCCCCCGCCAGCGCCCCTTCCTTGTGCAGGAACCGGAACAGCAGGACCTTTCGCGAAGGGTTGATGACCAGCAATCTTGCCGATTTTCGTTCACGCATCGGTATCTCCCTGAAGTGTTGTTCTGATGTATGCGTCGACGCGTCTCACAGCGCTAGCGAGCAGGCCTGAATCAGCCGCTTCATCACCGGGTCGAGGTCAGGCGCTGGACGTTGGGCAGCTTGGACAGGCGGTCATCATAAAGCAGCTGGAAGGCCGGCAGGTCACGGGTGATGAGGTGCAGCCTCGGGAAGGCCAGACCCGCGGCCTGGTGCCAGGGCCGAAGGAACGGGAAATCCTGATGCGCCTGCTGGCCGAGGGCGACCCTGCCAATGGCGCGGCGGGGGCGGGGGAATGATGGGCATTGGGCGAACCGCGCGGCGGGCTCGCCCGTATCGATGTTCGGCCCGGGCTCACTCTTGCCGGATAATATCGACCGAGATCTCCCGCGCCGGAATCGGCCCTTTGTTCTCAAGCCAGTGCGTGGTGTCCCGGTCCTCGGGCCACCCCACTCCCGGGCCATAGTCCGTGTCGCCGCCCTCGCGATGGTCAGTGATGGTGCCTTCCAGTATGTAGACGACGCCAGGCCGGTCTTTATGGTTGTGGATCGGCCCGAATACGCCTCCAGGCTCGATGGTCACCAGGCGCATTCTGAGTTGGCGCCCGGCCATGCCCTCGATTTCGGGACCCAGGTCAATGGTTGCCAGTACCTGCACTGCAACCCCTTTGGTTTCCGGTGCTACCTGTTCATTGCTCATGCTGCTCTCCTCCCTGTACCTACAGGGCTTCACTAGCAGTAGACACCCCGAAAAGGCGAGCGCTGCCGACAGGCGACAAAGGGTCGGAAGCGGCTTTTCATGACAGGACCGGAAGCGGGTGTTCAATGGGGACCAGGATGGATCGACATCCCGCTCTCGGCTTCAGGCCCCACACTGGCAACACACACTCCATTCCCGGTGCAGTCGCCCCCGCTATTCGCCTTTAACTGGCGATGCAAAACCTGCACAATCGCCGGCTTTTTTCGCGACAGGAAGCGCCCATGCAACGGATTGTAATTCTGGGTAATGCCGGGAGCGGCAAATCCACCCTCGCCCGTGCCCTCGGCAAGCGCCGGAATCTGCCTGTGGTCCACCTGGACACGCTGTTCTGGGAACCCGGTTGGGTCGAACCCGACGCCGAGCAGTTCCGCGAACGGGTCCGCGCGGCGCTCGCACCGGCTGCCTGGGTGTGTGAAGGCAACTATGCCCGGCGCACCTTCGACCTTCGCCTGCCCCGTGCCGACCTGATCATCTGGCTCGATACGCCACGGCTCACCTGTTTCACCCGGGTGATCATACGCAGCCTCCTGAACCGTCCCCGGCCTGACCTTGCCGCAGGCTGCACGGAAAAGCTCAACCGGGCGTTCCTGACCTTCCTGCGTTTCGTCTGGACTTTCGATCGCGACTATCGCCCAGGGATCGAAGCGGTGCGCCTGACCATAGGCCCGCAGATTCCCACGCTGCACTTGCGCGGTGCCCGGCAGATTGCCGCGTTTCTCGACAGCTTGCCGGCGACGCCCGAAGCCTGCCTTGAATGAATGCAGGGTCGCCTTCCCGGCACAACGTCCGCTTTGGGCTGGGGATTCAACCGATCCGAAAGATTGCACCGGCGCTGAAACTGCTCCAGCGGTTTTTTTGTTGAGCTGCGGCAGCTCTCGTATCACGAGCCTACAAACTGTCTTCTTTGTCGATGGATGACTGAAGAAACTCTGCTATCAGCGATGCAACCTGCTGTTGAATCACCTCACGCGAGCGAGCGCTGTCGCCATCCCGGCAAATGATGCCATCGCCTGGTACGTCTTCTTCGAGCATGAGCTCCGCGCCAGGTTTGCATACCGACAAGAAGCTGAAATGGCTTGCGTCGCTGATTTCGACGTAGCGGCTTGACGCCGGAGGCAGGCGTTTGGCCAGGTTGGCAGACTCCAACTCAGCGGGAAGGTCGTGCGATGGTGCGCCGGCAGCGATCACCAGCGCTGGTACCGGCAGCGCGGCCAGGCTTTCATCGGTCAGCCCCCGTGAAAAACCCAAGTCCAATGCAACCACGGCAGTGACGCGTTTATCGCGCAAATCGGCGGCCAACGCGGCCTTTGACTCCGAGGTTCTTGCGGGTTTTATCTTTCCATAGTTGGTGCAACTTGATAACTGCGGGTGGGCTTTGCACTCCTGGGCGAAGCGGTCTGGATCGAAACGAGCACCGGCGATCTCCAGGGCGGTCCAGCCGCCCAGTGAATGACCCACTACCGCAATTCGGTCATTGGCGACCGAGCCGAACTTTTCAGGTTGAGTCGTGACCCTGTCAATGACTCGGCGCAAATCGACGGGCCGCTGCCATAACTGCGCCGCGGCTTGAGGGCTAAGGTCATGAGTGGTGGTGCCAGGGTGATTGAGTGCGGCGACGATGTAACCCCTGTGAGCCAGGGCACTGGCAAGCCAGATCTGGTTGTTCCAGTTACCTCTGTACCCGTGGGAGAGCACCAACAATGGATGCTTGCCAGCAGCGGGCGGCGCGTCACGAACGGCAGGAGCCCCGACGAACACCACATCATCGCCAATCATCTGCGTGGCTGCGGTAGTTGCGCTGGGGTACCAGACGACCATCTCCAGCGCGCGCCCATTGTGCGAGTCCGCCAGTATGGAAGTTTGGAAGCCGACAGGGGTCTCGTCAGCGAGTGCGGTAGTAGCCAGCCAGGTCAACAACAGGGCGCCGAAAGCTATTTTCAATGTCGTTTCTTCCTTGAATGAGACAAGTGCGCAGCAACCTGAATCCGCCATCAGGCGCATCCACCTCCGTACGGAGTCGAAGCAATGTGGCTGCATTTAAGCACGAGCATTAAAGCCCACACTCGAACCGCCGTGCATAGTTTTCATCGTTAACGCTGTTCGCGGCCTTTGGTGAGAAGGTTGAACGTCCGCTTTAGGCTGTGGATCCAACCGTTCGACATCCCCAGCACCGACTGCTTAAATGGGCGCCCTTCCGTTCAAGGTGCGCCCTTAAATGACTGACACCTTCCAGGGCAGCTGCCTTTGCGGCGCCGTCGAATACCAGCTCTCGTCCCGCCCCAAGGCACTTTCCCACTGCCATTGCAGCCAGTGCCGGAAAAGCCATGGGGCGGCATTCGCCAGCTATGGCAGTGTGTTGCGCAGCGATCTGCGCATCGTTCAGGGTGCCGAGAGCCTCCAGTCCTATCGATCCTCCGAATCGGTGCTGCGCCAGTTTTGCGGCCAGTGCGGTTCGTCACTGTTCTGGTCCAGGGACCAGGGCGAACACGCCGACTGGATCTCGATCGCCCTGGGCACCCTGGATACGCCCTTCACCGCCGATAAACAGAAACACATTCAGGTGGCGTTCAAGGCAGCGTGGTACGAAATCCAGGATCATTGGTCGCAACACCCATGACGGCAACAAGGCAAAAACGGATGGCAACCGACGTAAGGCACGGCCAAACGCACCCACTCCGCCAGACGGCTCCAAGGCCAGGCGCGATACCCTCTAAGCTGAATAGAGCAGCACTGCAAACACGTTTCTACCGTCTTGATACAGGGGAACCGGAATGACCAGAAAAGCAGTACGCCACTACTCGTCATGGATCCTGTTTTCCCTGCTCGCCATCAACCTGGCGCTGATCGCGGGATGCTCAAGCAACGCCGCCAAGTATCGTTATTCGACCGCCAGCATCGGCTCGAACTGTTACGCCAAGGCGCTGCCCACTTCCGGCGAGGGCGGCCTGGCCTGGGGCTCCACCCTGAGCATGGCGCGCCAGAAATCCCTGAATAACTGCATCCGTTATGCCGGCCGTTCCGGCGGCACGCCCGGCACCTGCAAAGTGGTGTTGGCGGAGTGCAAAAAATAGCCGTTGAGCCGGTCATCGTGGCGCCTCGTGATCTACTGGCGTCACTCGACTCGATACCTGCTGTTGGCCAGCCCACTGGCCAGCAGGGCACTGCCCGTCTAGAAACACTCACAATCAGAGGTTCACCTTAAAAAATGGGACTCGATATTCATCTCGAGGCTGACGAGCGCCTTTCACTGAACCTACTCACTAACGTCGCGCGTACCCTGGGTGGGCTGGATCTGGTCGGCGATGACAGCTCGGTGTTCGCCCATTTCCCATCCGGCCTGTCAGTCCGCGCCAAACGCTCATTTGACGAGCAGGCTATTTATGCGGAAGACACCCGGGGGCTGTCATTTCCGGTCGTGGTTCGTTGCGACTTCAGAATCAAAGGCCCTGCCCCCGAAGACAGCTCTCCACTCGATGACCTGAAGATGTTCGTCGAGGCCATTGCCGCCGAGTCCGACGCACATTTCCTGGTGTCATTTCAGTACGAATCCCTGATGTATCGGCGGGACCAATCCGGGCTTCACGCCTCCTAGCTCATCGATGGCATTGGCCTGTGAAGGCAGTGCTCAAGCAAGGTGCCAACCTCTGCCCCCCCCATTACGGCACTCGGCACCATTCGCTCCGCGCCCAGGACTGGCAAAAGCTACGCTGGGTCATTGACCCGCACTTTTGTCTGGCTCCGGAGCGTTGCGTGGGGAGCGTTGCGGATAAGGGAGTCAAGGAAAGCATGACCGACCGCGAGCAACTCCATCGACAGGGTTACGTGCTGCTGCGCCAAGCGATCCCGGCCGAGTGGCTGGGTGAGCTGCGTGCCGTGTTCGACGCGGGCGTGATGCCGTCGAACCAATGGCCTGTGCCCCGTGGCATGGACTGGCGCCATTCGCTGCTGGACGCGGATTCGAAGGTTCAGGCGGTGTGTCGCCTGCCGCAGGTGCTGGCGGTGGTGAGCGAGTTGATCGGGGAGCGCTTCTTCCTCTCCCAGGTGGAGGGCCGCGAACCCCTTGCCGGGGGTGGTCAGCAGCAGCTGCACCGCGACCTGTCGGCCCAGCGGCCAGGCGACATAGCCAACGCCCTGGCTTTTTTCGACGACTATGGCCCCGAGAACGGCGCCACCCGTATCGTCCCCGGCAGCCATCGCCCCGGGCCGGGAGAGCCGCCACTCGACTTCACCGACGAGTCGCGGTCCGTGCAGCTTTCAGGCTCCGCCGGGGACATCCTGGTGTTCGATGTCGATCTGCTGCACGCGGGCTGCCTGAACCCAAGCGGCGCACGCCGTCGCTCGCTCCTGATCAGCTATTTTTCCGAGCCCCTCTATGCCTCGCACCTGGAAACCCTGGGCCTGCGCAATATCCGGATGGACACCACCGAGCGCTTCGATCCGTTGGATTGGATAGGACTGATACCAGAAACGCATAGGTAGACTAATTGCCCCGCCCACCGCCAAACGACCAGGCTTCTGCCTCAGTGGTGGTAATCACCACCATCACATCCTCGGCATCGATGCCTGGCGCCCGGCCCAGTCGCACTCTCGCCAGCTCGGGTCGACGAACGTCGACATCCCTCCTTCATCGCTGGCGTTTTTTCTGTCATTGGGGGGGTGTTTAACAACACTTGCCAATGGATCCATTAAAAACAAGTCAACAGCTGCAAGTCCGATAATCGCCCATAAATAAGCCTATAGCTTGAACATCATCGTTGACACTCAAACACCGCAGCCTCTCTAATGGATCCATTAAATAAAAACAATCACTCCCCTGGAGAGCCTACATGTACCCCAAGAACACTTGGTACGTTGCCTGCCCCCCCGATGAAATCGCCGACAAGCCCCTGGGCCGGCAGATCTGTGGGGAGAAGATGGTGTTTTACCGTGGGCTGGAAGGCCGGGTGGCGGCGGTCGAGGACTTCTGCCCCCATCGCGGCGCACCGCTCTCCCTGGGGTATGTGGAAAACGGCAACCTGGTGTGCGGTTATCACGGGCTGGTGATGGGCTGCGATGGCAAGACCGTGGCAATGCCCGGGCAACGGGTGCGCGGCTTCCCGTGCAACAAGACCTATGCCGTGGTCGAGCGCTACGGTTTTATCTGGGTCTGGCCCGGCGACCAGGCGCTGGCCGACCCGGCGCAGATCCATCATCTGGAATGGGCGGTCAGCGACGAGTGGGCCTACGGCGGCGGGCTGTTCCATATCGCCTGCGACTACCGGCTGATGATCGACAACCTGATGGACCTGACCCACGAAACCTACGTCCACGCCTCCAGCATCGGCCAGAAGGAAATCGACGAGGCGCCGCCGGTGACCACGGTCGAAGGCGACGAGGTGGTCACCGCGCGGCATATGGAAAACATCATGGCTCCGCCGTTCTGGCGCATGGCCCTGCGCGGCAACGGCCTGGCCGACGACGTGCCGGTGGACCGCTGGCAGATCTGCCGCTTCACCCCGCCCAGCCATGTGCTGATCGAAGTCGGCGTGGCCCACGCCGGCCAGGGCGGCTACAACGCGCCGGCGCACTCCAAGGCCTCGAGCATAGTGGTCGACTTCATCACCCCGGAGAGCGACACCTCGATCTGGTACTTCTGGGGCATGGCGCGCAACTTCAACCCGCGGGACGAGGCGCTGACCGCGAGCATTCGCGAGGGCCAGGGCAAGATTTTCAGCGAAGACCTGGAGATGCTCGAACGCCAGCAACAGAACCTGCTGGCCCACCCCACGCGCAACCTGCTCAAGCTGAATATCGACGCCGGCGGCGTGCAGTCGCGGCGGGTGCTGGAGCGCCTGATCGCCAAGGAGCGCGCCGGCGAAGCACAACTGATCGCCACGGCCACGGCCTGAGCCCTGCGCGGCACTACGCCGGTAGTGCACCCGTGCCGCGCCCTGCCCTTTACCCAGCCTTTATCCAACAAAAGAGAAACAGAAGTGACCGCCCTGGGCGGCAGCACTCGGAGGACCGACGATGATCGATGTGGTGGTGGTATCCCGTAACGACGAAGCCCAGGACATCTGCAGCTATGAACTGGCCAGTGCCGATGAGCGCCCACTACCGGGCTTCAGCGCCGGCGCGCATATCGATGTGCACCTGCCCGGCGGCTTGATCCGCCAATACTCCCTGTGCAACCACCCCGAAGAACGCCATCGCTACTTGATCGGCGTGCTCAAGGACCCAGCCTCCCGCGGCGGCTCACTGGCCATGCACGAGCAGATCCACGCCGGCACGCGGCTGCACATCAGCGAGCCACGCAACCTGTTTGCGCTGGCCCATGAAGCCCGGCGCAGCCTGCTGTTCGCCGGCGGCATCGGCATCACTCCGATCCTGTGCATGGCCGAACGCCTGGCCCACAGCGGCGCGGATTTCGAACTGCATTACTGCGCCCGCTCCAGCGAGCGTGCGGCCTTTGTCCAACGCCTGCGCAATTCCTCCTTCGCCGAGCGGGTGTTCCTGCATTTCGACCAGGAACCCGAGACAGCGCTGGACGCGGCCAAGGTCCTGGCCACGCCGCGCAACGATGTTCATGTCTATGTGTGCGGCCCCGGCGGCTTTATGGAGCACGTGCTGGACACGGCCAAGGCCGCGGGCTGGCGGGAGGACTGCCTGCACCGCGAGTACTTCGCCGCCGCCCCCGTCGATACTCGCGCCGATGGCAGCTTCTCGGTCAAGGTCGCCAGCAGCGGCCAGGTCTTCGAAGTGCCCGCCGACCAGAGCGTGGTGCAGGTCCTGGAAAGCCATGGCATCGACATTGCCATGTCCTGCGAACAAGGGATTTGCGGCACCTGCCTGACCCGGGTGCTGGAGGGCGTGCCGGAACACCGCGACCTGTTCCTCACCGAGGACGAACAGGCGCGCAACGACCAGTTCACCCCCTGCTGCTCACGCTCGAAAACGCCGCTGCTGGTGCTGGATATCTGAAGGGAGTCAGGCGGGGCGGAGGATGACCTTCATCCGCTCGTCCGCCGCTGCGCTGCTGAAGATCTCGGCATACCGCAGGGTCGCGTTGGCGTGCTCGCGCATGATCGCCTCGGCCCGCGCGCCCTGGCGATTGACCAGGGCATCGAACACCGAATGGTGCTGCATATGGGCGTAGTTGAAGCGCCGGTATTCGCGGGCCATGTCCTGGCGATCCACCGCCAGCGCGGTCACCGAGGCGAACGGCAGATGATCGTTGCGCGCCAGGGCATCGGCGATCGCCGGGTTGTGGCTGCCTTCGACAATCACCTGGTGAAAACGCATGTTGAGGTCGTGATAGACCTCCAGGTCGTCCTCGGTCACATAGCCCTTGGCGAACAACTGGTCACCCTGGGCCAGGCACAACTCCAGGGCCGCCCGCGCCGCCTCCGACAACCCGCGCTCGGCGGTCTGGCGCGCCGCCAGCCCTTCGAGCACACCCCGCACCTCGACCGCGCCGGCGATGTCCTCGGCACTCACCGAACGCACCTGGAACCCCCGCCCGCCAAACCGCACCAGCAGGCCTTCCTGCTCCAGGGTACGGAACGCCATGCGCACCGGCATCCGCGACACCCCGAACAACTCCGCGGTCGGAATCTCCATCAACCGCTCTCCCGCCGCCAACTCGCCCGAGGCGATCATCTTGCGCAACGCGACCAGCACCAATTGACCGGGCTTACTCATCCAGGCAACTTCCAGAAAACGTGGGCGGCCATAGTACCGCAAGCCTTGCGCCGGCGGCATGCGGATAGCGCCGCGCCGACGATAGCGACCTCACGGACACCATCGCGGACAAGCCTCGCTCCCACGGAAGACACACCTCCCCTGTAGCCGCTGCCGCAGGCTGCGATAAGGCCGCAGGCCTTCAGCGATCTCCAGACCTTGCGCCCCCTTCGGGGTCGATCGCAGCCTCGCAAGCTCGGCAGCGGCTACAGGAAGCCCCCCCCAGGCCGGCCGGCAGGCCGCCGTCTTGCTTTGCTCTTGCTTTGGCTTTTGATCCGAAAGCCCCGTTAACCACGATGGCCGAACGCAGGCATTGAGCCGTGGGTAACCCGGCAGGGATGCCGGGTTAGCCGCCCCAGGCCATGGATGGCCTGTGGCGGCGGCCCACGGATCAATGCCTGCGTTCGGGCATGCCGAGCCTAGGCGAGGCACCGAGTGGTGGGGCAAGACCTTTTGGTTACTTTTGGGGCGTTTGCCAAAAGTGACCCGCCGTAAGGGCGGAACCCTAAGTGGCCGTTACCGCAGAAACGGATATGTACCCCGTCCAAAACAGACAGCGAAACCACCACCGCCATCGCGAGCAATTCGAGCATCGACCGACCGCTCCCGCCCGCGACAACGCCGCAAAACTCAAAACGACAACGGATAACTCACAATCACCCGAGTCTGATCAAAATCACTGTTGAAACTGCGCCGGTTAGTGGCGTTATTCACCCGCACACTAAGGTTCTTCAGACTCCCACTCTGAAAGGTATACCCCACCTCCGTATCCCGCTCCCATTCCTTGCCATTGCTCCCAGCCTTGGTCGTCGCATTCTCGCCATGCCCATAGCGCACCATGGCCAACAGCCCCGGCACGCCCATGGCGGCGAAGTTGTAGTCATAACGCACCTGCCAGGAACGCTCGTCGGCGTTGCTGAAGTTGCCGTTGAACATATCGTTGCCCAGGGTCCGGCCGCTGCTGCCATACACCGACATCCACGGGCTGTCGCCACTGACCTTCTGCAAGCCCAAATACAGGGTATGGCCGGCGGTGGAGGCCGAGAGCAAGGCATAGGCGGTGCGGCTCCGGATCTCGCCGATGCGCGCCTGGCCGTCATCCTTGTCGATGAAATACCCGAGGTTCGCCCCCAGCACCCAGTCGCCCACCGGCTGCTTGTGCAGCAGGTTGAAGTAGCTCTGCTGGTAGATGTCTTCCAGCTGCGCATGCCAGGCGCCGATCAAGGTGCGCTGCTGGTTGAAACGGTACTCGGCGCCGGCATAGGTGAAGCCATCGGAGGTCACCCCGGGCGCGGCCCAGGCCGAGAGGTCCTGCATGTCCGAGGAGTTGCGCAGGCTCACCGAACGGTACTGCCCGGCCTGCAACCCCAGCCCGGCGATTTCCCGCGAATCGAGCATCGCCCCACGGAAGGTCTGCGGCAGCAGCCGGCCATCGTCGTAGCGCAGCAGCGGGATGTCCGGCAGCAACTCGCCGACCTTCAGCTCAGTGGCGGAAATGCGCATTTTCGCCGCCACGCCGGCGCGGCCGTAGTTATCCGCCGCGCGCCCGTCGTCATGCACCGGCAGCAGCTCGGAACCACTGGTGCCGCGCCCGCTATCGAGCTTGACGCCGAACATGGCGATGCCATCCAGGCCGAACCCGACGACGCCCGGGGTGTAGCCGGAATTGAACTTGAGGATAAAACCCTGGGCCCATTCCTCGACCTTGCTCTTGGCCGCCCCCGGGTCGCGAAAATCCCGATTGAAGTAATAATTGCGCAGCACCAGGTCGGTCTTGGCGTCTTCGAAAAAACCGCCTTCTTCGGCCCAGGCTGGCAGACCGGTACCCAGTGCCAGTGAAGCCGCGGCCAGCGAGCGCGCGAGGATGCAGTGAGGGGTGTTCATTATTATTGTTCTCCGCTTTGCATAGGCGCAGCCGTTCCCCGACAGGCCGCTCCAGGCCCGCCTTCTATCGGCTGCAAAAATGCCCGGCCTTGTTCAGGGGCCGGGCGATATCCTCAGTTCAAGGCATCAGAAGGGATAACGACGCGCCGAGTGCTGCACGCTGATCCAGTGATCGCGGGTGAACTCGTCGATCGCCCAGTCGCCGTTGAAGCGCCCGAGCCCCGAGTTCTTTTCCCCACCGAAGGGCGCGTTGGCCTCGTCGTTCACCGGGATATCGTTGATATGGGTCATGCCCGCGCGAATCCGCCGGGCGAAGTTCACCCCGCGCTCCAGGTTGCGGCTGAACACCGCGCTGGACAGGCCGAATTCGCTGGCGTTGGCCAGCTCCAGGGCATGGGCCTCGTCCCGCGCGCGCAGCAGCCCCACCAGCGGGCCGAAGATTTCGTTGCGCGCCAGGTCCATGTCGACTGTGACCTCGCCGTAGACATGGGGCGCCAGCAGATTGCCCTGGGCCCCACCCTCGTAGAGCGGCTCGGCGCCTTCGCGGCGGGCCAGCTCGATCTTCTCCCGCAGGCCCTGCAATTGCCGCGTATTGATCACCGGACCGATCACCGTCTCGATCGATTGCGGATCGCCGACCTTGAGCCCCTTGACCCGTTCGACGAAGCGCGCGGCGAAGGCGTCGTAGAGACTGTCGTCGACGATGATCCGGTTGACCGCCATGCAAATCTGCCCCTGGTGCAGGAACTTGCCGAACACCGCCGCGTTCACCGCCTGTTCGAGGTCGGCGTCGGCCAGGACCACGAACGGGCTGTTGCCGCCCAACTCCAGGGCCACGTGCTTGAGGTGCGCGCCACCGCTGGCGATCCGGCCGATACCACGGCCCACCGGGGTGGAGCCGGTAAAGGTGATCAGCGAGGGCACCGGGTGCTCGACAAAGGCATCGCCAATCTCGCTGCCCGCCCCCACCACCACGCTGAGCACGCCCGCCGGCAGGCCGGCCTCC
This sequence comes from Pseudomonas sp. LAMO17WK12:I10, assembly GCF_900215185.1. Lineage (NCBI taxonomy): Bacteria > Pseudomonadati > Pseudomonadota > Gammaproteobacteria > Pseudomonadales > Pseudomonadaceae > Pseudomonas > Pseudomonas sp. LAMO17WK12:I10. Next base: position 77,391 of record NZ_OBDX01000009.1, read on the forward strand.
TCGAAGATCTTCGCCAGCAGCAGGCCGCCGCAGACCGGCGTATCGCTGGCTGGCTTGACCACCACCGCGTTGCCCAGGGCCAGCGCCGGGGCTATCGAACGCTGGGTCAGGTGCAGCGGGAAGTTCCACGGGCTGATGACCCCGACCACCCCCAGGGCGCTGCGGTAGACCCGACTCTCCTTGCCCGGCACATCGGACTCGACGATGCGGCCGTGGACCCGCGCCGGGAACGATGCCGACTCCAGGGCGATGGCCCGCGCCGCGCCCCACTCCAGCTGCGCCTTGAGCCGGGTGCTGCCGGACTCGCGAATGATCCAGTCGACGATTTCCTCGCGACGCCGGTCGAACACCGCCACCACCTGATGCAGCACCGCCGCCCGCGCCGACGGCCCGAGCGCCGCCCAGTGCGGCTGCACCGCGGCGGCCTTGGCATAGGCGGCATCCAGGTCGGCGCGGTTGGCCTGGGCCACTTCCAGCAACAGCGCGCCGTCGAACGGGTTGCTCACCGCCAGGGTTTTACCGGCCGCGCCGGCGCGCCACTCCCCGGCGATGGGTTGCAGGTGCAGGTCGCTGTAGACAGCTGGAGACTCACTCATGACAAAACTCCTCGAAGGCAGGATTCACAGGAAAGATGGGCTCGCGACTCAGGGCGCCGAACCGGGTTTACGTGGCTATGCATGACTGCCTCCGGTGGCCGCCCGCGCCTCGATCAGCCGCAGCAGCCCCAGCAGGGTTTCGGTGTGCGGCACGGCGATGCCGGCCTGGCGCGCCCTGGCCAGGACCTCGCCATTGATCGCGCCGATTTCTGTGGGCCGGCCGGCCAGCACGTCTTGCAACATGGACGGTTTGTGCGCCCGGTGGTGGGCAATGGCATAGGCCACGCTGTCCAGGCAGCGCCGCGCATCCGTGGCCACTCCCACCGACTGCGCGACGCTGAGCACCTCCAGCACGATGGCCCGGGCCAGCGCCGGGCCTTGCGGCGCGGCATCCAGTTGCCCCACCGTGCAGCCGGTGACGGCGCACAGGCTGTTCAAGGCCGCGTTGAACGCCACCTTCTCCCAGATCGAGGTCCAGACCTGCGGGTCCACCGCGCAGTGCAGCCCCGCCGCCTCCAGCACCGCGGCCACCTGGGTGCTGGCCTGGCGCTCGATGCCATCCAGCGACAGCAGCCGGACCACGCCCTGGCCATGGGAGCGGACATGGGCGGGCCCGACCATGTCGGCGGGCCAGGTGGTCATGCCGATCATCACCTGCTGCGGGGCGACGTGGCGGCACAACGCTTCGGCGTTGCCCAGGCCGTTCTGCAAGGTCAGCACCCGCGTGTGCTCGCCGATATGGCCGGCAATACTGCGCAGCGCGCTGTCGGTGTGCTGGGCCTTGGTGAAGACCAGCAGCAGGTCGGGCTGACCCGTCACCTGCTCCGGCCGGCAGGCGCTCAGGCCGCCGATGCGCCGCTCGCCGCTGTCGGTGTCCAGGCGCAAGCCCTGGCGGCGGATCGCCTCCAGGTGCGTGTCGTTGATGTCCAGCAGCGTGACGCTCTGCCCGCTTTCCGCCAGCAGGCCGCCGAACAGCGAGCCCATGGCGCCGGCCCCGAGAATACTGATGTTCATCGAACCTCCTTATGGCTGTGAGGGTTGATCGGCAAGTTGCTGCTTGTCGGCCCGGGCTGACCCAGGCACCCGCCGGGGAATATGGCGGCGCACCAGCACCAGGGCGATCAGCGCCAGCACCATCACCGTTCCCAGCAGCGTCAGATAACCGTGGGCGCCGCCCTGGGTGATCACCGTGGCGCCGACGAAGGCGCTGAGGATCGCGCCCATGCGCCCGAAGGCCAGGGCCGATGCGGTGCCGGTGGCGCGCACGGCGGTGGGATAGATAAAGGCGCACAGCGCATAGAGGGTGGACTGCACGGCGTTGACGAACAGGCCATGCACGCCAAAGCCGAAGATCAGCAGGCTGGTGTTCTGGTTGACGTCCACGGCCTGCATGGCGAAGGCACTGGCCGCGCCGCCGGCGCAGCAGATCAGCAGCGGCCAGAACGAGCCCCAGCGCGTCATCGCGACCGCGCAGAGCAGCGCGCCGATCACCCCGCCCAGGTTGTAGGCGGTGAGGCCGGAACCGGCCACCGCCAGCGACAGGCCTTCGGACAAGAGCATGGTCGGCAGCCAGCTGAAGGCGCTGTAGACCGCGGTCAGGCACATGAAGAACGCCACCCAGACCGCCACGGTATCGCGCCCGTAGCCGGGGGCGAACAAGGCACGAAAGCCGCCCTGCTGCTCGCTCTTCTGCTCCAGCGCATCGGTGTAGCGCACGCCCTCGGGCATCGGTCGGCCCATGCGTCCCAGCAGCGCAGTCAACTCGCCCCAACGCTGCGGCCGGCGCGCCAGGAAACGCGGCGACTCCGGCAGCGTCGCCAACAGCAACAGGCCCAGCACGATGGGCAGGCTGCCGCCGATAAAGAACAGCGTGCGCCAGCCGTACAGCGGCAGTACATGGGAGGCGAACAGCCCCGCCAACATCCCGCCCAGGGGCACACAGACAATGGTCGCGGTGACCGCCAGGGTCCGCCGGCGCGCCGGGGTGAACTCAGCGGTCATGGTGGTGGCGCTGGGCAGCGCGCCACCGATGCCGAGCCCGGCGATAAAGCGCAGCGCCGCCACGGTCAACGCATCCGGCGCCAGGCCGATGGCGCAGGTCGCGGTGCCGAACAGGATCACGCTGGCGATGACCGCCATGCGCCGGCCGAAACGGTCGGCGAACAGGCCCGCGCAAGCGCTGCCGATGCCCATGCCGATCAGCCCGGCGGCCACCGCGGGGGCGAAGGCCTCACGGGTGATCCCCCATTCCTTGATCATCAGCGGTATGGCGAAACCGATGAGTTGGCCGTCGAAACCGTCCATCACGATCGACAGCGCAGCCAACAACACCACGATCTTCTGCATCCCGGTGTAGGGCCCGTCGTCGAGCAAGGTGCCGATGTCGGCACTGCCGGAAACCGGGCTCGACCGCTGGGGCCCAGCCTCCATAACTTCACTGACCGAAGTCGTGTTCATAGCCACCTCTTTTTATTGTTGTGGTGTACGCGCCAGGCGCGCTTGGCATTGCCGGATCTTCAGCCCGGCGCCGGGAGCCCGGACTTTGAGAATCAGGGCTCGATGGTCAGGGTCGGCACCTCGATCAATACCGGGCGATTGCCGGCCAGGGCCGCGCTGAAGGCAGCGGCGAACTCGGCGCGGGTCGCGGCATGCACCGAATGCACGCCATAACCCTGGCCGATGGCGCAAAAATCCAGACCCGGGACGTCCAGCCCCGGCGCATCGCTGACCTGCAGCACATCGGCGAACCAGCGCAGCGCGCCGTAGGTGCCGTTCTTGAGGATGATGAACACCACCGGGATGCCGTACTGGGCGGCGGTCCACAGCGCGGTGATGCCGTAGTTGGCCGAGCCGTCGCCGATGATCGCCACCACCCGCCGCCCGGGCGTCGCCAGCTGCACGCCGACCGCGGCCGGCAAGCCGAAACCCAGGCCGCCGGCGGCGGGAAAGAAGTAGCTGCCGGGCTGGCTCATCTCCACCCGCTGCCAGAACGCGCTCACCGTGGAGGTGGATTCCTTGACGTAGATCGCGTCCCGCGGCGCCAGCTGGTTGATCAGGTCGAAGACTGTTTCCGGGCGCAGCAGGCCGCCCTCCTCGCGCACCGGCGCCGGCAGCGGCAAGGCGCTCGGCAGCGGCCGTTCGCTCTGTGCCAGCGCGCCGACCAGGGCTTCGAGGGTCAGGGCGATATCGCCCACCAGCGCATCGCCCATGGGCGCCCGCGCCGCCTCGCCCGGGTCGCAGGTCAAGTGCACCAGTTCGCAGTCCGCCGGCAGGTAATCGCCCGGAGCGTATTGGTGGTAACGGAACACCGGAGCGCCCACCACCAGGATCAAATCGTGCTCGGCCAGGCAGCGGCTGATCCCGGCGATGGCCGCCGGCAGCACGCCACGGAAACACGGGTGGCGGGTGGGGAACGGGCAGCGCGAAGCGGAAGGCGCGACCCAGGCCGGCATGCGCAGCTTTTCCGCCAGTTGCACCGCCAGGCCGTTGCTGCCACTGCCGTCGACATCCGGGCCGAGCACCAGCACCGGGCTACGTGCCGCCGCCAGGCGCTCGGCCAGCGCTTGCAGTTGCGCCGCCGAAGGCAGGCCGGCGCTGGCCACCTGGCGCCGCGCCAGATGCTCGACCCCGGCCGGCGCCGCGCAGGCCCAGTCGTCATAGGGAATCGACACATACACCGGCCCGCGTGGCGCCAGGCTGGCCATATGGATCGCCTGGCTCAGGGTGCGCGGCACGTCCTGGGCCGAGGCCGGCTCGTGGCTCCACTTGACCAGGGGCTTGGGCAGCTGCGCCGCATCGACATTGGCCAGCATCGCTTCCACGCCGACCATCGAGCGCACCTGCTGGCCGGCGGTGATCACCAGCGGGCTGTGGGAATACCAGGCATTGGTCAGCGCGCCCATGCCGTTGCCGGTGCCGGCGGCGGCATGCAGGTTGACGAAGATCGGCTTGCCGGTAGCCAGGGCGTAACCGTCGGCCATGCCGACCACCGCGCCTTCGTGCAGGCCAAGGATGTAGCGGAAGTCCTCGGGAAAACCCTTGAGAAACGGCAGCTCGTTGGAGCCAGGATTGCCGAAGATGGTGGTCAGGCCTTGTTCGCGAAGAATCTCGTAGGACGCAGAGTGAACGGTTTTCATAAGGACCCTTGTTGTTAGGTTTCGGGTTACTCTTGCAGCCGCTACGAAATTGATCAAATCGATACTATCTCTATCAAAAATAAAATCGGTCTATATCCAGAGCCAGCATGAGCCACATCGACCTGAACCTGATCCGCACCTTCGTCACCCTCTACGAAGCCCGCAGCGTGACCCTGGCGGCCGAGCGCCTGTTCGTCACCCAGCCCTCGGTCAGCTATGGCCTGGCGCGCCTGCGCGAACTGTTCGACGACGCGCTGTTCAGCCGCACCCGCGACGGCATCCAGCCGACCTTTGTCGCCGAGCAGCTGTACGGCCCCTTGCGCGAATCCCTGACCCGTATCGAAAGCACCGTGCAGGGCTGCCGCCAGTTCGACCCGGCGAGCACCGAGCGGCGCTTTCGCATCGCCCTCTCCGACCTCGGCGAAATCGGCTTCCTGCCGCTGATCCTGGCGCGCCTGAACCAGGACGCGCCGCTGGCCGAAGTCGAGGTCCTGCCGCTGCAGGTGGACCAGGTCGGCGAGTGGCTGGCCAGCGGCAAGGTCGATGCCGCGATCTGCCGCCAGCCGGTCCCCGGTATCCGCAGCCGGGTGCTGATGCACGAGCGTTATGTGTGCCTGCTGAGCACCGGCCATCCGCGCATCGAGCAGCAGCTGAGCCTCGAACAGTTCCTCGCCGAACGGCACGTCGCCGTGACCCGCACCAGCGGCCACGGCAATGTCGAAGACGTGCTGAAAAACATGAACGTGGAACGGCGCATCAGCCTGCATGTGCCGCACTTTTCGGTGCTGCCGAAAATCATTCCCGGCACCGACCTGCTGGCGGTGCTGCCGGCGCAGATCGCCCGGCTGTTCATCCACGAGGGCGAGCTGAAGATGCTCGAACTGCCATTCCCGGTGGCCGAGTTCGCCGTGTCCCTGAACTGGCACCCCAACAGCGACAGCTCCGCCGCCCTGCGTTGGTTCTGCGACACCATCGCCGACGCCATCATCAGCGGCCAGGGCCAGGGCTAGACGCTGGCCATCGCCGGCTGCGCCCGGGCCCGGGCCGGCTTGAGCAGCAACAGGCAGCCGGCGGCGATCACGAACACGCTGGCAAACACCCCGTACAGATGCAGCGGCTGCCAGCCGCCATCCAGCAGGAAACCGGCCACGGTCGGCGAAAGAATCGCGCCGATGCGGCCGATGCCGATGCCCCAGCCGACACCCGTGGCGCGCACCGAGGCGTCGTAGACCACCGGCGACAGCGCGTAGAGGCCGGCCACACAGCCGTTGGCAAACAGCCCGATCAGCAGCCCCAGCCCCAGCGCCGCGGCGATCGACGAGGCCGAGCCGACGAACAGCACCAGCAGGCCGGCGGTGATCAGCATGAACAGCGCCAGCACCCGGCCCAGCGGCCAGCGCGAGGCCAGGCCGCCGACCAGCGCCGCGCCGAAGATCCCGCCGACGCTGAGCAGCACCCCGCCGGTGATCCCCTGCTGCGCCGACAGCCCGGCGGCCACCAGCAGTTTCGGGGTCCAGCTCATGACGAAGTAGAAGCCGAACATCACCAGGAAAAACAGCAGCCAGATCAGCAAGGTGGTGCGGCGCATGGCCGGCGCCAGCAACTGGCCGAAACCACTGGGCGCGCCGGCTTGCCTGGGCACCTCTGGCGGCAACTGTGCAAGCTCAGGCTGCTCCAGGCGCCGGGCCAGGCGATTGATCCGCACCAGGGCATTGCCCGGGCGGCGGGCAAGCAGGAAGTCCAGGGATTCGGGCAGCCACAGCAGCACCAGGGGAATCACCAGCCAGGTCACCGCGCCGCCAAACAGGAACACCGAGCGCCAGCCCCAATGGCTCAACAACCACACCGCCAACAGCCCGCCCAGGGTGGCGCCCAGGGCATAACCGGTGGATTGCAGGCTGACCGCCAGGCCGCGCCAGCGCTTGCTGGAATATTCGCTGGCGATCACGTTGCTGCTGGCCAGGATGCCGCCGATCCCCAGACCCGTCAGGCCGCGCAGCAGCGCCAGTTGCAGGGGTGTCTGGCTCAGGGCCGAGAGCAGCATGCCAAGCCCGGACAGCGCCAGACAGAACAGGATCAGCGGGCGCCGGCCGAACCGGTCGGCCCAGGGCGCGATAAACAGCGAACCCGCCGCCATGCCGAACAACCCGGCACTGAGCAACAGGCCGACCTGCGCCCCGTTCAACCCCCACTCGGCCGAGACCGAGGCCGCGGTGAAGGCCATCACCAGCACGTCGAAGCCATCGATCATGTTCAAGACCATGCAGATGCCGATGGCCAGGCACTGGAAGGAACTCATCGGCCCGCTGTCCACGCGGCTCTTCAGGTCGAGCGTCATGAGCGCACCTCCACACCGCCTACCGGCGACGGCGAGAGGGAAAACAGCGGCGTGCACACAGAGAGGTGGCGGACGGAACCCAGGCAGTTCCGCGCCCTTGATAAGCCATTCATGACGAGACCCTTCTTGTAGTTTTTATCGGGGGACGGTCGGGAGGGACCCGCCATCGCCAGGTGGCTAATCAATCATTCAATGGATCCACTCACAAGAGGCGAGATCGGGCGAAGCCTTGGAAAAATCGCTTAAGCTTCTGGAGAAAGTCTGATGAATTTTTATTTAAAATATAAAAATCAATGACTTAATCAATAAATCGTTGACTGATATTTTCGGGCGATTATCGACCAGACTTAGAAGGCACAGGCTGTTGAGGATCCTCTGGCTGTGAATGGCTACAGAGCCCGGCAACAATGGATCCAATACATCAAAACCCTCAGGGCAAACGCACAGCTTTTATCCATGGACCGACAGTCCACCTCAAGGGTTGTGACCTTATCTTTCAGAGCCCCCGCCTCCGGCCCTGCCGCCACATTTTGTAAAGCATCCCCGGCCACCGATTGGCGAAATGATTATTGCGCCGGTGGGACATCTGCTAAAACGCGGTTTTTATCCGTACGCGGTGCCACAGCCCATGTCCTCCTCATTCTTCTCGCGCTGGCGACCTCGCTGGTGGTCGCTGCTTGGCATGGCTGCCCTGTTGATAGGCCTGCCGGTGGGCTGCCAGGTGCTGGAGCACAAGGAGCGCGAACTGGTGTTTCGCGTCGAGCCGGGCAATGCCAGTTGGTATCGCGGCCTGCCGGCCGGAGTACGCGAACTGCAGTTCAAGGGCGACAGCCTCAAGCCCGAGCAGAACATTCATGCCTGGTGGTGGCCGGCCCAGCGGGCCGATGCGCCGGCCGTCCTTTATCTGCATGGGGTGCGCTGGAACCTCACCGGGCAGCTGTTCCGCATCGAGCAACTGCACGCCCTGGGGTTCTCGGTGCTGGCCATCGACTATCGCGGCTTCGGCCAGAGCCTGGGCGAACCACCGTCGGAAACCAGCGTCTATGAGGACGCGCGGATCGCCTGGGAGCAGTTGCAAAGGCTGCAACCCGACGCCGGCAAACGCCTGATCTACGGCCATTCCCTGGGTGGCGCGGTGGCGGTGGAACTGGCCGCGCAACTGGGGCAGCAGGCAGTCCGCGACGGCACGCCGATTCCGGCCCGCGGCTTGATCGTCGAATCCTCGTTCACCTCCCTGGCCGCTATCGCCGCCGAGCTGGGCAATACCTCGCTGCCGGTGCGCTGGCTGCTGTCGCAGAAGTTCGACTCCCTCGACAAGATCGCCCATATCGGCATGCCGCTGCTGATCGTCCACGGCCTGGACGACCGCTACGTGCCGGCGCGCTTCAGCCAGCAATTGTTCGACGCCGCGCGACAGCCCAAGCAACTGCTGCTGGTTCCCGGAGCCACCCACAACAACAGCATGCGCCTGGCCGGCGAGCGCTACCGCCAGGCCCTGAATACCCTGCTGCACGCCCGGCCGGCGAAGGTCGCCACCGCGGAACCGGCCCGCGTGCCGACCAGTTGAACCCCGAACCGGCACCGTTGCCATTACGCCCATCCTTCATCAGCCGGATGAGCTCGTCCTTAGACAACCTGTAACAACTCCGGCTGGCCCAGGCAGCGCTTAAATGAGATGGTCTCCTGTTGATTGTTTTGGAGGCATGTCATGACTACATTTCAATTCATCGCAGGCATGGTCTTTTGTCTGGCGGGACTGGGCGTGAGGGCCTACCTGACCCTGCAGCATCCCGGGGAAGAAAAGGCCTGGCGTTCGTCCAACGTGCGAAAGTCCGCCAAGTAAGCCTTGCCCCCTTCTTTGAATACCGCTGATGGCCTCCCGGCCGGCCCCGCCTGGACCAGGTGGAGGCCCATGGAAAATGCCCGTATCGCGCGATACGGGCATTTTTTTCAGCCTAGGGCATCAGTCATTCCGCCTGATGCCGGCCCGCAACAATGGCAAAATAGCCGCCGCCCACGCCCGAGACTGTCCCATTCCAGCCACCCCCACCCTTACCGCCCGCGAAATCTGCCAGGTGCTCAGAGAACTGGCCCTCGGCACCCGCACCCTGGGCCCATCGAGCCAGCGCGTATTGGCGGCGGACGATAGCTGGCACGTGCGGCTCGACATCGAAGGCTGGACCCTGACCCTGGTCAACCATGGCCAGACCCTGAGCCACTGCGAGCAGTGCCGCTCGCCGGATGGCCGGGTCGAAACGCTCGACGCCTGGCAGCGCTACGGCACCGACCCGGTCAAACTGCTGAGCATCTGGGAACACCAGCAGTTGCAGCGCCTGCTGCAGGCGTTGTGAACCACCTTCATTACACCCACGCCAATCCCCCGTCCGTCCGCCCAAGCCACCGGAACCCGTGTCGTTCATCGGGATAATGGGAATCGGCCATGGCGTTTTTGCCAGGCCTCTATACTCATTTTCGACGAGGCGCGCACCGGCACTGCGGGCCTCCTGAGCGCAGTTCCGCCGTGAACATGAAGTCGCCAGCGGCAAAGGATTGCGAGGGGTGTGGCGCCATACGCGTCACCTGGCCTGATGCTGCAAGGAAGGTGCATTCATGAACACGATCCGACAGGATGTGGCAACACTCGGCTCCGGATGGGACAACAAGGTCTTGCTCAACTACGCGCTGGCCATGCGCGAGCTGGACAAACTGCCGATCACCAACCGCAACAGCTGGAAGTTCCTCGGCGCCATCCACGGCTTCGATCGGCAGTTGTGGGTCGAGGTGGATGTCCTGGGCGATGCCGATCCGGTTCCCAAGGACCTGACCAACTTTACCTACGGCAGCCAGTGCCAGCACGGCAGTTGGTACTTCCTGTCCTGGCACCGCGGCTACCTGGCGGCCTTCGAGGCGATTGTCGCGGCCAAGGTCAAGGAACTGACGGGCGACGACTGGGCGCTGCCGTACTGGAACTACCTCAATAGCAAAAACCCCGATGCGCGGCGGGCCCCGGAGGCGTTCCTGGCCGACACCCTGCCTGACGGCAGCCCCAACCCGCTGAAGAAATACCCTCGCCGGCAGGGCTTTACCACGCTGCGGCCGAACTCCCTCGATGCCTTCAGCCTGGCGGCGATGCAGGAGAACGATTTCCAGGTCGGCAATGACGGCAGCATCGGCTTCGGCGGCGGGGTCACCGGCAATTTCGCCCAGTTCGCCCGCTGGACCGGCGACCTGGAGAACAACCCGCACAACACCGTGCATCGTCTGATCGGCGGGGGCGAAGGCTTCATGGCCGACCCGTACCTCGCCGCCCTGGACCCGCTCTTCTGGTTGCACCATTGCAACGTCGACCGGCTCTGGGAGGCCTGGATGAACACCCCGGGCAAGACCATGGTCCACGATCCGCGCTGGCTCGACGGTCCGGCCGACCGCCGTTTCATCATGCCGCAGGTCGGCGGCAATGACCCTGGCATGAAGTTCACCGGCCGCGACACATTGAAGGATGGCAAATTGCATCCGCGCTATGCCGACTTGAGCATCGGCACGGGCGTGAAACCAGGAGTAGAGGCCGTGACACGGGTCAAGATGGGTGCGCCGGAACAACAGAACATCGAACCGATCGGTGCCAACCGTTCGGTGGTCACGGTCGGCGGCGCGCCGGTGCGCACCCAGGTCGACCTCGACCGCCAGGCCACCAGCACCGGCATCGCCGCGATGGGCGCGACGGACCTGGGCCAGCCGGTGACCCGGCTCTACCTGGCGCTGGAATCGGTGCGCGGCTCCGCGCCCTCGCCGCAGCTTGCGGTGTACATCAACCTGCCGAAAGACAGCGATCCGCAGCAGCATCCCGAGTGCCATGCCGGCAGCCTGACGCTGTTTGGGCTGAACGTCGCCTCGCGGCCAGACGGCGGCCATGGCGGCCACGGGCTCGGCTATACGATCGACATCACCGACCTGGCCCAGCGCCTGACCGACGCCGGCGATTTCGATCCCGACTATCTGCGGGTGACCCTGGTCCCGGGCGAGCAGGTATCGGCGGATAAACCGGTGACCGTGGAGCGGATCAGCGTGCTCAAGCGCAGTGGTATCGTCAGCTGAGTCACGCCCCATGCAACCCGGACCGCTCTTGCTCAGCTTCACCCGGGCGCCCTGGCCGTTGCTGTTCGCGACGGCCGGGCTGGGCCTCGCCCTGTGTCTCTACACCGCCGGGCACAGCACCCTGCCCGCCTTCTGCGGTTCCGCGCTGTCCATCGTTGCCAGTTGGCCCACCGTGCTGGAGGCCGAGCTGGCCCTGAACCCGGTGCAACAGATGCTGGCGGACTGGGCCCTGATGCTGCTGGCGATGATGCCGCCGCTGCTGGCGATGCCGCTCGTGCATGTGTGGCGCTCCAGCCTGCCGCGCCGGCGCATCCGCGCGGCGCTCGGCTTCCTGCTGGGCTACAGCGCCTTATGGCTGGCCGCCGGTCCGCTGTTGATGGTGCTTGCCTTGCTGCTGCAACTGAGCGTCGCCGACGCGGCGCTGGCCACGGCGCTGTTGGTTGCCCTGCTGTGGAGCGCCAGCCCGTGGCAACGCGCGGCGCTCAACCGTGGCCATCGCCTGCGCCGGATCGGCCTCTTCGGCTGGGCCGCCGACCGCGATTGCCTGGTCTTCGGCGCAAGCCACGGGGCCTGGTGCATCGCCTCATGCTGGGCCTGGATGCTGGTGCCGCTGCTGGGCGGGGCCTGGCACATTCCGCTGATGCTGGTGGCCGGGGCCATCATGCTGGTCGAACGCCTGGCACCGGGCGATCGGCCGCGCTGGCACTGGCCGGTGATACTCCCCCGAGTCGATCTCTGGCTCCTGACTACGCGCAAGGTGGCGCACTCCCATGACTAGACGGACCTGCCTGGCGATCGGCGTGAGCACGCTGACGCCGTTGCCAAACCAGACGCTGCGCTTCGCCTACCTGGACGGCGCCGTGCTCGCCGCCCGTTCGATCGGCGACTGGGCGCTACGCTCGGGCTTCGGCGCCGACAACGTCAGGATCGTCGACGACGGTCCCATAGACGGCCAGGGCAATCCGGTCACCCGCGAACGGGTGCAACAAGCGGTGGATGAGCTGTTTCCCTCGGGCGCCGAAGTGGTCGAGCAATTGATCCTGGCGTTTTGCGGCCACGGCCTGACCGACGCGAATATCGGCTCGATCTCCTGGCTGTTCAGCGATTCGCTGCGCCAGAAATACCGCGTCCTGGCCGACTCGTTCTACACCGAGCTGCTGCTGCACGGCGTGCAGCGCATCACCCTGATTACCGATGCCTGCCGCGAGGCGCCAAAGAATCTCGACCTGACGCGACTGGATCCGGTGCGCGGGATCGTCGTGCAAGGCACGCAAGTGGAAAACCCCAGGTTCGATCGCCTGGCCGCCTGCCAGGACGGGCAGCTGGGTTACATGGTGTCCGAACCGATGTCCGGCGTTCCGGGCAAATGCGTGTTCTCCGGGGTGATCGCCGATGCGCTGTGGGGCATCGAGCCGACCGCCATCAGCAATGGCCTGATCACCACCGCGACCCTCGGCATGTGCGTGCGCTCGCGCACCACCGAGCGGGCGAAAGAATATCGCCTCAAGCTCAACCCGCAGTGCCTGGTCGATCCGGAACCGGCCGTGCTCTACAACACCGCCCAGCCGTTGCCGGACCCCGCCGCATTGCAGCCCTGGCCAGCCGCGGGCAACGCCGCCACCATGGGCCCGTCCCCGGCGGCCGGCCCGGCGGATTCCGCCGAGCACAATCTGGAGCGGGTACACAGCGACGCGGCCTTTCGCGAGCGCATGCTCGGCGCCGATTTCGGGCTCAAGCAGCATGACCTGGCGGTTCCCGCCGACCAGATGATCAGCATTCCCGACTCGAGCAAGGAGCTGCTGCAGGATCTGGTGGTGCTCCGCCAGCAGAGCCCGCGTTTTCCCGAGAAAAAACAGAAGGTCAAGGCGCTGGTCCAGCGCCTGGAAGCGGATGCCGCCGCCGATATGCGCAAGTCCGCGGCCACCGAAGTTCGCCGCCGGATGAAACAGATCGGCGACCCTGGCGAGGCCAATCTGATCGTCTATGGCAGGGGCGCGAAGCTCCTGTCCCGGGCCCGGATCGAGCGACTGGACAGCTCCTCGCGGTTCGAGACGTTCCGCGCCACCAGCGATCCCCAGGGAATGCCGGTCCTGGTGGAACTGGCCGATGGCACCTCTACCCCGGTGGTGCCTTATGCGGGTCAGTACGCCGTGGTGATGCCCAGCCCCCTCGGCGATATTTTCCAGGCCTATGGAATGCCCAAGGCCCCCGACAGATACCTGGCGATGCTTGGCGCGATCGACGATTTCGCCGCTGGCCGGCTACAGGCCGAAGACATCGACCGGTTCGCCGCTGGCGTGTGCCATAAAAAGCATGCCGACCCCATGCTGGGGGTGATCTGCGCCTACCTGTACCGTGCCGTTGCCGACTACGACAGCATCCGGCGCCTGGCGTATTTTTATGCCGCCCAAGGCCAGCCGGTACCTTTCGACATTGCCTTGCTCGGAGCCATGCAGGTGACCCAGGAGGCAGACGGCACCCCACGCTTGCAGATACCGGCCGTCAAGGCGCGCGCGCTGCGACCCAAGGCGGCCAAGGCCCCCGACTATGTCCGGCGCGCGACACCCGCGGTGCAGGCCTGGATCGGTGGGCGTTGCCCCTGGCTGGGGCTGGGTTGGGATTATGTCAACGACCCGCGGCCGGAATGGGCCGTGCTGGTCGAGGGGCTGGCCGAGCATGCCAGGACGGTGCGGCACAGCGGCTCCACGGTGCTGCCGGGCAAGGTGGCGCGCAAGCTGGCAAAAGCCTGGCGTTTGCGACCATCGACCCGCGAAGACCTGACGCGACCCGCGGTAGCCCGCCAGGCACCCGCCAAGGAAACGAACCAACCCTCGCAACGGTCTGAACAGTGATGGCATTGAGAATGGGGCCGCACCACAACGCCCTGTCATTCACACTGGAGGTCTCGTCATGAGCGCCCTGACAATCGAAGGCTGGTGCAAGGCCGGCGATGGGCAAAAATCCACGCCGCTGGGAGAGATCCATTTCTACGTCGATGGCCCCCTGCACCTGCGCCTGGAAGAAGCCGAGGAACGCCTGCAGAAAACCCATGAACAGGACGCCATGGTCGACGTCGACATGGACACCATGGAGCTGATCATGCCCGAGGGGTACGCCCCTCTGTCCGACTGCCGGATGCGCGTCTACCTGCAGCACGGCCGTGGCCAGTTCCATCTGGTGGGGCACCGAGCCAGCGATGGCAGCCTGATCTACAGCAACGCGGTGCTGATCGACCAGCTGCTGTAGCAAAGCGGCTTTTGCGCCAGCGCCATTTCGTCCGGGCGTAATCGCTCCCGAGGCTCACCAGAGGCCGGGAACCAAGCGCCAGCGCACCCGCTGGCAATAGTCGGCATAACCGGGCAACTCGGCCTGCAACAGTTGGTCCTCCCATGACGTGCGCAGGACCAGCAGCGCTGCTGCCAGCGCGGCGGGAGCCAGCGCCAGCAGTTTTTTGTCCCAGTTTTGGGTACCCGCCTGGAAGCGGCTGCGCGCGCAGCCCCCCTGCCCAATCCGGCACCGAGACGCGCAGCTACGCTCGGTCGCTCCCCCTATCGGCGGCTTGGCAACGCTCTTTCACATCCGTATATTCGAATAACCATATATTAAAACCCGTGACGCCTGTTTAACGTCATGGCTCCCCCCCTGCCCGGAAGCCCCCGATGAAAATCCTCTTCATGTGCACCGCCAACAGCTGCCGCAGCGTTCTTTGCGAAGCCCTGTTCAATCACCTGGCGCCGGCCGCTCATCAGGCGGTGAGTTCGGGCAGCTTCCCCAGCGGCACGCTCAACGCCCGCGCCCTGGCCACCCTGGAACAGGCCGGTATCAGCACCGCAGGCCTGTACAGCAAAGGTTCGGAAGTCTTCGCCGACAGCCCGCCCGATATCGTCATCACCGTCTGCGACAAAGCCAGTGGCGAGCCCTGCCCGGTGTATTTCGGCCCGGCGCTGAAAAGCCACTGGGGGCTGGAGGACCCTTCGGAGGTCCAGGGCGATGAGCAGGCAATCCAGGCCGCCTTCGAGCAGACCGTGGAGAAAATCCGCCAGCGCTGCGCCGCCTTCTTCGCCCTGGACCTCGACCACCTCTCGCCCACCGAGCTGAAAAATGCCCTCGACCGCATCGGAGCGCTGTGATGAACGACGACCGCAAGCGCAGCGAAGAACCGCTGTCCGCCCTTGATCTTGAGCTGCTGCAAGCCTTGGCGCCGGAGCATCTGGAAACCCCGACAACCGCCGCGCACAAACCGCGCATCCTGCTGCTCTACGGCTCCACCCGCGAGCGCTCGTTCAGCCGCCTGCTGACCCGGGAAGCGGCGCGCATTCTCGAGTTCCTCGGCGCCGAAACCTACATTTTCGACCCTAGCGGCCTGCCTCTGCCGGACGATGCGCCGGTGGATCACCCCAAGGTCCGGGAACTGCGCGAACGGGTGCTGTGGTCCGAGGGCCAGGTCTGGTGCTCGCCGGAACGCCATGGCGCGATGTCGGCGGTGTTCAAGGCGCAGATCGACTGGATCCCCCTGACCCTCGGCGCGGTACGCCCGACCCAGGGCAAGACCCTGGCGGTGATGCAGGTCTGCGGCGGCTCGCAGTCGTTCAACACGGTCAACCAGCTGCGCGTGCTGGGCCGCTGGATGCGTATGTTCACCATCCCCAACCAGTCCTCGGTGCCCAAGGCCTTTCTCGAATTCGATGACAACGACCGCATGAAGGCCTCGCCCTTCTACGACCGGGTGGTGGATGTGATGGAGGAGCTGATGAAGTTCACCCTGCTCCTGCGCGGCCGCGCCGACCTGCTGGTGGACCGCTACTCGGAACGCAAGGAAAGCGCCGCGGCGCTGTCCAGCCGGGTCAATCAGCGTTCGATCTAGGTTCACGGAATTCCAGCGCAAGAGACCGAGTGCAGCGCCAGGCATTGCTGGTTAATCTCTGGCAACGCCCATGGTCCAGGACTCTCCATGCCCGATCCGTTTCTTGAGGCCCGCGCCTTTCTGGCCGGGCTCGACCCTGACTGGGCCCGCCACGTCGAGGCGGTCGGCCCGTGCCTGCACCAGGCCAAGCCGGCCCGCGAGCCCTGCGAGGCGCTGGTGCGGGCGATTGCCTATCAGCAACTGCACGCTCGCGCCGGCGATGCGATTCTCGGGCGCTTCCTGGGGTTGTATGGGCAAACCTTCCCCTCCCCCGAGCAGATCCTCGCCACCGATTTCGAGCCATTGCGCGCCTGTGGCTTTTCCGCCGGCAAGATCGCCACCCTCCGCGGCATCGCCGAGGCGACCCTGAGCGGTGTGGTGCCGGATTACCACGCGGCCCGGGCCATGGACGACGAGGCGCTGATCGAGCGCCTGACCCGCCTGCGCGGCATCGGTCGCTGGACCGTGGAGATGCTGCTGATCTACAGCCTGGAACGCCTGGACATCCTGCCCGCCGACGATTTCGGCGTGCGCGAAGGCTACCGGCGCCTGAAGGGCCTGGAACAGCAGCCGACCCGCAAGCAGATGATCGAAATCGGCCTGTCCTGGCGCCCGCACCGCACGGTGGCGGCCTGGTATCTGTGGCGGGTGCCGGGGCGTTGACAGGTGTGTTCATCGCGCAGGTACAGCGGATGCCAACACTTGTAGCCGCTGCCGAGCCCGCGAGGCTGCGATCGGGGCGCAGCCCCGTAAGCCTGGCGATACAGTTGGCGTTGGCCTGGCGACCGCTACGCGGTCGATCGCAGCCTCGCAGGCTCGGCAGCGGCTACAGGAGGGACGGATGCAGGAGGGACGGATGAACGCCGAAAAAAGCTGGCGGTTGCTCGATGCCCAGGGCAATACCTTTCTCAGCGAACAACCGGGCACCCTCGGCGGCCACCGTGGCAGTCGGATCTACGGGCGGCTGGATTGCCCGGCCGCCCTGCGCGCCATCGCCCGCGGCGGGTATGTCCGCCAGCGGGTGTTCTTTGCCGACGAGGCCAGCGCCCGCAGCGCCGGTTATCGGCCCTGCGCCCGCTGCCTGGCGCCAGCCTACGCCGCCTGGCGCGCGCTCACAGCCCCGACTTGAGGCGGCTGAAGGCGCGGATCAACGCACGGTTGAAGGCCTTGCCGTTGTCGTTCTTGCTGTACAGCGAGGCCCGCACCTCGGGGGTCGGATAGGTGCCTGGGTCGTTGCGGATCGCCGGATCGACCAGGGCATCTGCGGCGCTGATGGCGTTGGCGTAATGGATGGTGTCGGTGATCGGCGCGATCACCTGCGGGGTCATCAGGTAATCCATCAACGCCAGCCCGGCCTCGGGGTGCGGTGCGTCCCTGGGAATGACCATGGCGTCGAACCAGATCAGCGTGCCCTCCCTGGGGATGCGATAGCGCAAGGTGAAGGGCTTGTGCGCCGCCTCGGCCTGCCCGGCGGCGATCGCCACGTTGCCGTTCCACGACATGGCCACGCAGGTGTTGCCGTTGGCCAGGTCGCTGATGTTCAGGTCGTTGTCGAAGTAGCGGATATAGGGCCGGATCTTCGCCAGTTGCTGCTCGGCGAGTTTCAGCTCGTCGAGGTTCTGCCGGTTGATGTCCAGGCCCAGGTACTTCATCACCGCGGCGAACACCTCGTTGGGATCGTTGAGCAGGCTGACCCCGCAGTCGGCGAATTTCGCCACCACCGCCGGATCGAACAGCATCGCCCAGCTGTCCCGCGGCGCATCGGCCAGGCGCTGGCTGACCGCCTGCTCCTGATACCCCACACCGGTGGTGCCCCAGGCATAGATCCCGGCATAACGGTTGCCCGGGTCGAACACCGCCATGTGCTGGCGGAACTCCTCGCCGACCCCGGCCAGGTGCGGCAGGCGCTGCTTGTCCAGGGGCTGGAGCGCGCCGCTGGCGATGGCCCGGGACAGGTGCTGGCCGGCGGTCAGCACCAGGTCGTAGCCGCTGCGCCCGGTCAGCAGCTTGGTCTCCACGGTTTCCAGGGAATCGAAGTGATCGACCACCACGCGGATGCCGGTCTGGCGCTCGAAGTTGTCCAGGGTGTCCGGGGCCAGGTACTCGCCCCAGATATACAGATTGACCGTGGGTTCGGCCTCGTCGGCCGCCTGGGCGCACAACGGCGCCAGCACCAGCAGCAACGCGCCGCCCAGCCTGTGCAGGTTCATGTTCAGCCCTCTTCGCCGGCGCGCCGGGGAGCCGCGTATTGCGGCATGGTGATGCAGGCGACGTTGCCGCCGCCGAGGAGGATTTCCCGCGAATTGTCGATGCCGACGATGCGGTGCCGGGGGAAGAGTTCGGCCAGGGTGGCCAACGCTGTTTTGTCGTTACGGTCGCCGAACAGCGGCACCACGATCGCGCTGTTGCCGGCGTAGTAGTTGATGTACGAGGCACAGATCCGCGTGCCGGCCTGGCGCGCATGGGTGCTGTCCAGCTGGTCCAGGCCTTCGGCTTCGGCGGCGGTCCATTCCAGCACGTCGGGCTGCGGCAGCTTGTGCACCACCAGCTCGCGGCCACGGCTGTCGCGGGTGCTGCGCAGGATGTCGTAGGCCTCCTGGTAGATTTCCCACTGCGGGTCGTCGCGGTTGTCGGTCCATTGCAGCACCACTTCGCCGGGGCGCACGAAGCACGCCAGATCGTCGACATGGCCGTCGGTCTCGTCGAACTTGCAGCCCCGCGGCAGCCAGATCACCTGTTCCGCGCCCAGGTAGTCGGTGAGCCGTCGGGTGACCTCGGCCTTGCCCAGGTGCTGGTTGCGATTGCGGTTGAGCAGGCACTGCTCGGTGGTGAGGATGCTGCCCTGGCCATCGCTCTGGATGCCGCCCAGCTCGGCGATCAGCGGCGCGCGATAGCGGTCGAGGTTTTCGATCTCGAGGATCTTGGCGGCGATCTGGTCGTCCTTGTCCCAGGGGTAATACAGGCCGCCGTCGAGGCCGCCATAGGCGTTGAACTCGAAGTCGACGCCGCGCACTTCGCCACTCTGGTCGTTGACCACGAAGCACGGCCCGCTGTCGCGGAACCAGGTGTCGTTGCAGGTCATTTCCACCACCCGCACCTGCGGCGGCAACAGCCGGCGGGCATTGGCGAACTGGGCGGCGGAAGCACAGACGGTGACCGGTTCGCTCTGGGCAATCGCCGTGACGATCCGCACCCAGACCTTCTGCGCCGGCTTGGCGCCGTTGCGCCAGACATCGGTACGCTCCGGCCAGCCAAGCCAGCAACCGGCCTTGGCTTCGAATTCGCCGGGCAGGCGGAAACCATCGTGTTTGGGAGTGGTGTCGAGCAATCGGGCCATGGGGGCAAACCTCGTCGGTGCTGGGGAATGGCCACCAAACTAGCGCCGCACCGGGTCAAGGCACCAACGATGAATATTGCGCAACAGTTGAATTCAACTCATCAATCGCTCAACTGATCGCTGAACCAGTCCAGCAACTGCATCAGCGCCGGGCGCTCCAGGCGCACCCGCTCGCACACCAGGGCGTACTGCCCCAGGGCGGTCATGCTGGCGGCGTTGAAAGGCCGGATCAGACGGCCATTGAGCAGGTCTTCCTGGGCCGTCAGGTTATCGCCCATGGCCACGCCCTGCCCTTGCGCCGCCGCTTCCAGCGCCAGCCCGGCATGGGCGAAATACAACTGGCGCGCCGGGCGCAAATCGCCGGCATGGCTGGTCAGCCAGGCGGTCCAGGTCTTGCCGTCCTGATCGTCGTGCAACAGGCAATGGCGGGCCAGGTCCCGCGGGCTTTTCAGGGTGCCCTGGTTGAACAGCCCGGGGCTGCACACGGGGAAGAACTGCAGGCTCGGCAACGGCCGCACGAAGTAGGCGCTGCTGTCCTGCGGGCCGCTGCCGTAGGTGATCGCCAGGTCGATGTCTTCGCCCGGCACGCTGGCGTCGATCGGCTGTTCATAGAGATGCAGGGTGATATGCGGGTAACGCGCGGAAAAGTCCGCCAGCCGGCTCATCAGCCATTTCTGCGCCAGCTCGGCGGTCACCGCCAGGCGCAGCACCGCCAGGGAAGACGGATCGCGCAGCTCGTCGCAGGCTTCGCCGATCAGCTCGAAAGCCTGCTGCAGGCTCTGCATCAGCCGCCCGGCCGCCAGGGTTGGGCGGATCTGCCGGCCCTCGCGGACGAACAACGACACCCCCAGTTGCTCTTCGAGCTGGCGGATCTGATGGCTCACCGCGCTGTCGGTGACGCACAGCTCGGCCGCCGCCCGACCAAAATGCGCATGCCGCGCCGCGCACTCGAAAGTCCGTAATGCCGCCAGGGAAGGCAGACGTCGCATATCCAAGCCCCCGAAATGAAGGCATCCATGCTGCCTGCGCTCGGGGCCGGGCGGCAAGCCTTGCCAGGCTGGCTGACGATCACGACATCGCCCTCACGGCCCTCATCGCCAGTCATCAAGCGTCGACCGGCTGCTCCTGCAGAGCCCCTGCACGCCCACGTTTCAGTTCATCCCCAGCCAGTTCGGCAACGCCAGGGAAATGAACGGCACGTAGGTCACCAGGATCAGGAACGCCAGCAGGATCATCAGCCACGGCAAGGCCGCGCGGATGGTCTGGCCGAGCGTCAGGCCGGTCACCGCCGAGGTGACGAACAGGTTCAGGCCCACCGGCGGATGCACCAGGCCGATCTCCATGTTGACCACCATGACGATCCCCAGGTGGATCGGGTCGATGCCCAGCTTCATGGCGATCGGGAAAAAGATCGGCGCCAGGATCAGCACGATGGCCGAGGGCTCCATGAAACTGCCCGCCACCAGCAGCACCACGTTGACCATCAGCAGGAAGCCGATGGGCGACAGCCCGGCGTCCATGACGAAGGTGGTGATCTGCTGCGGGATCTGCTCGGTGGTCAGCACATGGGCGAAGAGCATGGCGTTGGCGATGATGAACATCAGCATGATCGACAGCCGCCCCGACTCCACCAGCACTTTCGGGCAGTCGCGCAGGCGCATGTCCTTGTAGACGAACAGCGCGACGAAGGCCGAATACACCGCCGCCACCGCCGCCGCTTCGGTCGGGGTGAACAGGCCGCTGTAGATGCCGCCGAGGATGATCACCAGCAACAGCAGGCCCCAGAAGGCGCGGCGCGCGGTGCTCAGCCATTGGCGGAACGACACCCGCGGTTGCGCCGGCAGCCTCTTGATCCGCGCGACGATGTAGATCACCACCATCAGGATCACGCCCAGCAGCAAGCCCGGTACGACCCCGGCCATGAACAGCTTGCCGACCGAGGTTTCGGTGGCCGCCGAGTACACCACCATCACGATCGACGGCGGGATCAGGATGCCCAGGGTCCCGGCGTTGCAGATGATCCCGGCGCCGAACTCCCGTGGGTAGCCGGAACGCACCATGCCGGCCACGGCGATCGAACCCACCGCCGCCACGGTCGCCGGCGACGACCCGGACAGCGCCGCGAACAGCATGCACGCCAGCACCGCGGCAATCGCCAGGCCGCCACGGATATGGCCGACGCAGGCGTTGGCGAAATCGATCAGGCGCTGCGCCACCCCGCCGGTGGTCATGAAGGCCCCGGACAGCAGGAAGAACGGGATCGCCAGCAAGGTATAGGCCTCGGAGGTT
This sequence comes from Pseudomonas sp. LAMO17WK12:I10, assembly GCF_900215185.1. Lineage (NCBI taxonomy): Bacteria > Pseudomonadati > Pseudomonadota > Gammaproteobacteria > Pseudomonadales > Pseudomonadaceae > Pseudomonas > Pseudomonas sp. LAMO17WK12:I10. The sequence goes on from NZ_OBDX01000009.1 coordinate 99,085, forward strand.
TCGAACAGCTTGATCGCCAGGGAGCTCAGGGAGTCCGGGCTGAACAGCAGGATCGACGTGGCGCCGGCCAGGCCCAGGGAAATGGCGATCGGCACGCCGAGGAACATGAACACGAACAGCATCAGAAACAGGCAGAGAATGGCCATCAGTGCTGATCCTCGTGGTGACTGGCAAGCTTGCTGGCCTCGGCCGCCTCATCGGCCAGGCCCAGGTTGATCTGCCCGCGCATGAGGATGCGCCACATGATTTCCAGGTAGCGGATCAGCACCAGGGCAAAACCGAAGGGCACGATCATCGCGATGTGCGACAGGTGGATGCCGAACTGGTCCAGGTCCTCGGCTTCGATGCCGGCCTGGATCAGCGCCATCAGCCACTTGAAGCTGGCGACCATGAACAGCCCGGCGTAGACCATGCAGCACAGGCAGGCGATCACCGCCAGCAGGCGCTGGGCCGGGCGCGAGGCCAGCTTGACCAGCGCGTCCACCCCCAGGTGGCCGGCGGTGCGCACGCCGTAGGAAATGCCGAAGAAGATCAGCCAGCCAAACAGCATCTTGGTCAGCGCCACGCTCCAGACCATCTCCTGGGCCAGCTCCATGAGGAAGTCGCCGATCCCCAGGAACAGCGTGCTGCCCCCTTCCCAGGCATCGCCGATGGCGTAGAACAGCGGGTACAGGTTGTTGAGCACCACGTAGACGAAAGTCACCAGCGTCATGGCCGCCAGCAGGAAGGCGATGAACGCCTCTTCAAAATGTTCCCAGAACCGCCTCAGCCTGTGCATTGAGGTTCTCCGCGAAAGTGCCAGTTGAGTGCAGCCCGATAGCGGCTGCCGATGGGCCGCTGCGAGCGCAGCGGCCGGGATGCAGGTGGTTATGGCGCCTGGTTGGCGGCTTCGGCGGCCTGGATCAGGTCGGCGCCGATGTCGCCCTCGAACTTCTTCCACACCGGGCGCATGGCTTCGCGCCACTCGTTACGCTGCTCGGGAGTCAGGGCGACGATCTCGCTGGTCTTGGCGTCGATGATCTTCTGCCGGGACGTCTGGTTCAGGGCTTCGGCCTGCTTGTTCACTTCCACCGAGACCTCGGCCATGATTTTTTCCAGCTCGCCGCGCACATCCGCCGGCAGGCCGCTCCAGAACCTGGCGTTGGTGATCACCATGTAGTCGATCAGGCCGTGGTCGGTCTCGGTGAAGTACTTCTGCACCTCATGGACCTTCTGGCTTTCATAGTTCGACCAGGTGTTCTCGGTGCCATTGACCACGCCGGTCTGCAGGCCCTGGTAGACCTCGGCGAAGCTCATCTTGCGCGGGTTGGCGCGCACCGCCTTGAACTGTTCCTCGAGCACGCTGGAAGCCTGCACGCGGAACTTCAGGCCACGGGCGTCCTTGGGTTCCACCAGCTTCTTGTTGGCCGACAGCTGCTTGAGGCCGTTGTGCCAATAGGCCAGGCCGAGGATGCCTTTGTCCTGCATGGCAGTCAGCAGCTGCTTGCCCTCGGCGTGCTGGAAGCGGTCGACGGCGGCGAGGTTATCGAACAGAAATGGCAGGTCGTAGATCTGCACCTTCTTGGTGTACTGCTCGAACTTGGCCAGGGACGGCGCGAGCAACTGCACATCGCCCAGCAGCAACGCCTCCATTTCCTTGCCGTCGCCGAACAACGAGGAGTTCGGATACACCTCGACCTTGACCCGGCCCGGCAGGCGCTCCTCGGCCAGCTTCTTGAGCAGCAGGGCGCCCTGGCCCTTGGGGGTGTTTTCCGCCACCACGTGGGCGAACTTGATCACGATGGGGTCGGCGGCCTGCGCAAGACCGGCGCCCAGCAATGCGGCGGCACAGAACAACGCCCGGGAGAGCTTGAACATGGACTTCACCTTCTTATTGTTGTGGTTGATCGCAGAGTGCCTAAGGGCACGCGTATTGAGAATTTTGAATTTTTGATACCTGCGTTCGCCTGGGCCGAACGCCGCGCGCTACCGGCGATAGGCGCCTGAAGTTCCATCCCCCTACGATGGAATCAGCCGCAACCGAGCCTGTTGCAGATTCCTCCTAAATCCCTGCCCCGCCCTTCCCGGTACGGTTTTCAGCGACCCTTTCGCTTGAACCAGGACCCGCCATGGCCAGCAACGGACCCGGGCCAATGCCCAACCTTCTACGGCCCGCCAATCCCAACCAAAGCCCCGCTGAACGAGCCGCAGAGACCGAACAACCCAGCTACGGCGAACAGCTCTGGGCGCAGTACGAGAAATATGCCAAGGAACCCATCCCACCGCCGGCCAAAGCCCAGGTAGCGCTGCGCATCGGCGTGTTTTTCGACGGGACCGGCAACAACGCTGGCAACTCGGCGATGGGTGAGATTTGCGGGGCCCAGCATGCCATCGAGCCCAAAGACATCGATGCCAGTTGCAAGCCGTATATGAGCGATCCGCAGAGTAGTTATGGGAATGATGTGAGCAATGTTAAGCGGTTGAGTGACTTGTACTATTCCAACCGGAAAGTAGAGGGTGAGGAACTGCAAAAGCGCGCCTATCGCTCAATCTATATTGATGGCATCGGCACACAGGCCGGTGAAAAAGACAGCCTGCTCACCTCGGGTACAGGGCGTGGCGACACAGGAATCTCAGGGTGCGTGCAGAAAGCATTTCGTGCGATCAAGGAACGTATCCGTGAAGCCCACGAAGATAATCCCGAAAGCGAAATCACTTCTCTGACCTTCGATGCCTTCGGCTTTAGCCGAGGTGCGGCGGCGGCCCGACATTTCGCCAATGAAGTGGTGCGCTGGCTCGGACCACTCGAGCTAATTCTCCACGACTACTCCAGTGCCTTCAGCCCTCGCTTCAACCGACAGTACGGCCACGACGTAGACATGGGCTTTATTGGTCTGTTCGATACGGTGCCGTCGGTTGCCGGGCTGGACAATCTGGGCAACGTGCGCAGCGCCATTGCCCCAGGTATCAAGCTGCACCTCGACCGCCGCTACTTTCGCTCGGTGGTGCAACTGGTCGCGCGCGACGAGTACCGGGCCAACTTTGCCCTGAGCCGGGTCAGTCCCGACCATGTGGAAATCACCCTGCCTGGCGCCCATTCGGATATCGGCGGCGGTTATCTGGATGATGCTCAGGAATGTGTACTGATCAGTCCGATGCAGGCGCTGGAGGTGCCGATCACTACCGATGTGATCCACACCTCGATTTACCGGGAGGCGGTCCAGACGAGAAAACGCTGGCTGGCCGAGAGCTGGCCTGCACAATGGCTGGAAATCGTCACGCCGGAGCCGATGCTGCTGCCCCAGGATCTCCAGGACCGCCTCGCCCCCCGCAGAAAACGGGTGTATGCCGGCCTGCAGCTCAAGCGCTCTATAAGCAACAGGTTATCGAGGGCGTATCTACGCGTCATGTATGAACTGGCCAAGCAGAATGGCGTGCGCTTCAAGGTCATCGACGAACAGGATCCGGACTACGCCATCCCGCAAGAGCTTCAAGCCCTTTGTGACAGATTTGTCGCCGGTGATTACAGTACGACGCCAGCCGAGGAGACCCTGCTCAAGCTGCGTTATATCCATCTCTCGGCCCACTGGAATCACCCGTTAGGCAAACAACACGGCGGCAGCCTTAAAGTCGTCTATATCAACGCCCCCACGGTAGATGCCGTGCGTGTGCAACATCCTCACGTACCTGACTGGACGCTTTGGTAATGAGAGTATTCATCGCCCTGCTGGGCACACTTCTGTTAATTGGTTGCCACGCTGATCCGCTTTCCGGAAAACACGACCCCAAAGATCCTTGGTGGGAGCTTGGCTTTATCGAGCCGTTCTACATGGAGGTCTGGGTCGAAGACAGCGCTGTTGAAGATATCAACGGCAAGCTATTCCGTCGTACTGGTGGCGGCTCCGCTGCGGGCGGTGATATGGGTTACGACAAAGAGTGGGCCAGAGGATGGAGTGGTGGAGTTGGAGGCAACGGTAAATCGGTAGTTGGCGCAGACCTACCCAAACGCATTTTCGTGCGCTGGCAATCGGTCGTGGAACCCAAAACTTATCGAGCCTGGGTAGATATCCCGGAAGAAGCCCGGAAAATCATGACCACCTCGACGAATCGACGCTGCCCGGAAACTCCGCACCAGACTGCCCGCTATATGGCATCGGTCTATCTGGGCCTCGCTCCTGGCGGCATCGTACAAGTCTGGGTCAGGGACGAATGCCATCACCCGGTCAAAGTCGCCCGCGCCCAGGGTGAAATCGAGCCACTGGGCCCACACCTGGGCAAATCCAACGGCCACTATTACCCCCTGTCCGAAAACTCCAAGCGCTACATAGAGCGATACGGCATTCCCTATGGCAGTTGGTAACGCGCTCCTGCGCGATTGCAGTATTCAGGGACTCAGCGCCAACAGGCGCTGGGCCCGCAGCAGCACTGGCGCGTCGACCATCTGGCCGTCGATCTGGTAGGCGCCGGCGCCGTGGCTGCCGGCGTCCACCACCCGTTGCGCCCAGGCCAGGTCTTCGGCGCTGGGGGCCAGGGCCTGGTGGATCACCGGCACCTGTTTCGGGTGGATGCACAAGGCGCCGGCAAAACCCATTTCATAGGCGTGGCGAATGGACTGGCGCAAACCCTCGGGGTCATCGATCGCCGGGTGCACACCATCCAATGGCGGCACCAGGCCGGCGGCGCGCGAATGCAGGATCAGCGCCAGCCGCGCCTGGTCGAGGGCAAACTGCGCTGCCGCCGAACCGCTGCACAGGTTGAGGTCCAGCGCCAGGTCCAGGCCGCCGAAGGACAGGCGCTGCACCGCAGGAGCCCGGGCGATTTCCGCCAAAGCCAAGAGCCCGCGCGCGCTTTCGATGATCGGCCAGATCTGCTTGCCGGTGGCCGCCACGGTCGCCACCTGGGCGGCGCTTTCGACCTTGGGCAGCAGGATGCCGACCACCCCGGCCTGGGCTTTGCAGAACGCCAGGTCGGCGGCATGTTCGGCATGTTCCGGGGCATTGACCCGCACCCACAGCCGCGCCTGGGGCTGGCTGTTGAGGAACTGGCCGAGGTTGTCCCGGGCCTGGCGCTTGAGCGGCTCTTCCACGGCGTCCTCGAAATCGACGATCACCGCATCGGCGCCGCTGGCCAGGGCCTTGCCGAAACGCTCGGGACGACTGCCCGGGACGAACAAGGCAGAGCGGACAATAGGGTTGGACATGTTGAATTCCTTGTAAGTGATGTGGGGTCCGTGGACCGTGCTGTCTCCCCCTCCTTGTACGTGGGGAGTAGAAAAGCCGGGACTTCAGATCACGCCATTGGCCTGCAGCTGCTCGATGGCATCGCTGGACAGCCCCAGTTCGGCGAGGATCGCGCCGTTGTGCTGGCCCAGCCCGGGGACGCCGTCCATGCGCGGCTCGAACGCGGCATTGCGCGCCGGCGGCAGCAGCGACGGCAGCTTGCCGGCCGGGCTGTCGACCTCGCGCCAGCCGTCGCGGGCCTTGAGCTGCGGGTGCTGCCACACGCCCTGCATGTCGTTGACCCGGGCGCTGGCGATCTGTGCCTGCTCCAGCCGCTCGATCACCGCCTCCACCGTCAGCCGGGCGAAGCTGTCGACGATGATCTGCCGCAGCGCCTGGCGATTGGCCGAGCGCTTGAAGTTGGCCGAGAAGCGTTCGTCGCCGGCCAGCCCGGGCATCAGCAGCACCTTGTCGCAAAACGCCGCCCACTCGCGCTCGTTCTGCAGGCCGAGCATCACCGTGCCGCCATCCCCCGCCGGGAACGGCCCGTAGGGGTAGATGGTCGAGTGCGCCGCGCCGGCCCGGGGCGGTGGCGGCGCGCCGTCGAAGGCGTAGTACATCGGGTAGCCCATCCACTCCACCAGGCTTTCCAGCATGCTCACGTCGATGCGGCTGCCCTGCCCGGTCCTGCCGCGCAGCAACAGCGCCGAGAGGATGCCGCTGTAGGCGTACATGCCGGCGGCGATGTCGGCGATCGAGCAGCCGGCCTTGGCCAGTTGCTCCTCGCCCGGGCCGCCGGTCACCGACAGGAACCCGCCCTCGCTCTGGATCAGCAGGTCATAGGCCTTTTTCTTCTCATAGGGGCCGCCCTCGCCATAACCGGAAATGTCGCAGACGATCAGCCGCGGAAAGCGTTCATGCAGCGCCTCGAACGACAGGCCCATGCGCGCCGCCGCGCCCGGGGCGAGGTTCTGCACCAGCACGTCGGCCTGGGCCAGCAGGCGTTCAAGAATGTCGCCGGCGGCGTCCTGTTTGAGGTCCAGGGTCAGGCTTTCCTTGGAACGGTTGGTCCAGACGAAATGCGAGGCCAGGCCGCGCACGCGCTCGTCGTAGCCACGGGCAAAATCGCCGCTGCCGGGGCGCTCGACCTTGATCACCCGGGCGCCCAGGTCGGCCAGTTGGCGGGTGCAGAACGGCGCGGCGATGGCGTGTTCCAGGCTGACCACGGTGATGCCGTCCAGCGGCCGGGGTTGTGCGGTATTGAGTGTCATAAGGCGTCCTCGGGGCGGGCTCAAAGCAATTCGTTCAGTCGCGCGGTGTCGCGCAGGTTCCACACCTGGCGGATCAGGGCCGCGCCCTGCTCCGGGGTGCGGGCGCCGGAGAAGCGCAGCAGGCGCTGGAACTTGTCCGCCAGCTCGGCCCGCGACAGGCCGTTGCCCGGGTCGCCCTTGGGCTCGTCGATGGCACCGTGCAGGGTGCGACCATCGTCGGTGCCGACCACTACACGGCCCAGCCAACGCTGCGGATAGGCGCGGTCCACCTCGGGGTCGAGGACCATCGACACCTTGTCGCGAAACGCCGCCACCGCCGGGTCGTTCAGCGCCAGCTCCTGGAACTCCGGCAGCCCGGCCTTGCCATGCACGGCGATCAGGCCGAGCACGGTGCCCATGGAGAACTTGGCCTGGTGCACGGTCTGCGGCACGCTCACCCGCCCCAGCACATCGATGGCGCCCTGGTGCACGCGGGTTTCCACGCTGACGATCCGCTCATGGCTGAGGCCTTCGCGCTGCATCAGCGCCAGCAAGGCATCGGCGGCCGGATGGGTATGGCGGCAGGAGGCGTGGAACTTGAACGAGGTCTCCAACAAGGCCCAGCGACTGCCCAGACGGTCGGACAGGCGCGCCGGCTCGGCATCCCAGGACATGCCCGCGGCCATGCCCTGCTCGCCTTCGAGAATATTGCGCGCGCCGGTCAGCCCGTCGCGGGTCAGGTAGGCGGCGAGCAGCCCGTCGGCCGCGGCCTTGGCCGTGTGCAGCTGCTTGGAGTCCGCGGCGTCGCGCAGAAACTCCCAGAGGCCGGCGGCCTGGGTCCCGGCGCTACCCAGCAGGTTGATGAACTGCGCCTGGTCGAAGCCCATCAGCTTGCCCACCGCCACGGCGGCAGCGAGGGTGCCGACGGTGGCCGTGGTGTGGAAGATCCGGTAATGGGAGCGGCCCATGAACTCGCCAATGCGAATCCCCGCCTCGTAGCCGGCCACCGCCGCCAGCAGCAGCTCCTGGCCGGACTTGCCCAGGTCCTGGGCCGCCGCCAACGCGGCCGGGAACACCACGGTGGCCGGGTGCAATACCGAGCTGTTGTGCAGGTCGTCCTGCTCCACCAGGTGGGAAGACGCGGCGTTCACCAGGGCGGCGAAATAGGCCGAGCTGCCGCGGCCGTTGACCAGGATCCGCGCCGGGCCATCGGCCGGGCCCATCTGCTGGGCGTAACGCTCGAACAACGGGATCGGATGCGCGCCCTGGCTGGCCAGGGCCGAGCCGAGCCAGTCGAGGAACAACTCTTCGGTGCGCGCCAGCACGCTGTCGGGCAACTGCGGGTAACTCAGGCCGGCAAGGAACCCGGCCAAGGCTTGGGTATGGCTCATGCTCGGCTCCTCAGAAGCTGCGCGGCAGTTCGAGCAGGTGCTCGGCCACATAGGACAGGATCAGGTTGGTGGAGATCGGCGCCACCTGGTACAGGCGGGTCTCGCGGAACTTGCGCTCGACGTCGTATTCGCAGGCGAAGCCGAAACCGCCATGGGTCTGCAGGCAGGCGTTGGCCGCCTCCCACGAGGCCTTGGCCGCCAGGTACTTGGCCATGTTGGCGCTGGCCCCGGCGTTGCCGCCGCTGTCGTATTCCTCGCAGGCGCGCCAGCGCATCAGGTCGGCGGCCTCGATCTCGACATGGGCTTCGGCGATGGGGAACTGCACGCCCTGGTTCTGCCCGATGGGCCGGCCGAACACCACGCGGTCGCGGGCGTACTGGCTGGCCTTTTCGATAAACCAGCGGCCGTCGCCGATGCACTCGGCGGCAATCAGCGTGCGCTCGGCGTTAAGGCCGTCGAGGATGTACTTGAAGCCCTTGCCCTCCTCGCCGATCAGGCTGTCGGCGGGGATTTCCAGGTTGTCGAAGAACAGCTCGTTGGTCTCGTGGTTGACCATGTTGGCGATCGGCTGCACGGTCAGGCCGTGGCCGATGGCCTCGCGCAGGTCGACCAGGAAAATCGACATGCCTTCGGATTTCTTCTTGACCTCGGCCAGCGGCGTGGTGCGCGCCAGCAGGATCATCAGGTCGGAATGCTGGATCCGCGAGATCCACACCTTCTGCCCGTTGATCACGTACTTGTCGCCACGCTTGATCGCGGTGGTCTTGATCTTGGTGGTGTCGGTGCCGGTGGTGGGCTCGGTGACGCCCATCGATTGCAGGCGCAGTTCGCCGCTGGCGAGCTTGGGCAGGTAGAAACGCTTCTGCGCTTCGCTGCCGTGCCGCAGCAGGGTGAACATGTTGTACATCTGCCCGTGCACGGTGCCGGAGTTGCCGCCGCAGCGGTTCACCTCTTCCAGGATCACCGAGGCTTCGGCCAGGCCCAGGCCCGAGCCGCCGTATTCGGCCGGGATCATCGCCGCCAGCCAGCCGGCGTCGGTCAGGGCCTTGACGAAGCGTTCCGGGAAACCTTTTTCTTCATCGATCTTGCGCCAGTAGGCGGCATCGAATTCGGCGCACAGGGCGCGCACGCCTTCACGGATGGCATTCAATTCTTCGTTGCTGTTGGGGTTCATCGAACGGCTCTCCGCCTGTGGTTATTGTGCTGGGATGGGGTCATTCCGGAATGGCGTCGAACAGCACTTCGCCGCGCTGGGCCAGGCCGGCTTCGTTGCCGGCCCAGAGCTCGGCGACGCCGGGGCGGACGATGCGCCCGCCGACCTCGAACGGCTGCGGCGCAATCAAGGGCCGCAGGCCGCGATAAGAGAAACGCCGCAGCCGGGCCTCGGGATGGGCGCGACAGAAGGCGCGCAGGCTGAGGGTGGCGATCAATGGGCCGTGGACCACCAGCCCCGGATAACCTTCGGTCGCGGTGACGTAGGGAAAGTCGTAGTGGATGCGATGGCCGTTGAAGGTCACGGCGCTGTAGCGAAACAGCAGGGTCGGGCTGGGCTCGACGGGTTCGCGCCAGTCACCCTGGATCAGCGGCTCGCCGCTGCCCTGCTTGGGCGGGGTCGGTTCGCGGTAGACGATGTCCTGTTCCTCGCGAATCGCCAGGCGACCGTCCTGGGAATACTCATGGCGCACAGTAACGAACAGCAGCGCGCCGGTGCGCCCGGTCTTTTCCTCGACCTGGCTGATGGTCGACACGCATTGCGCTTCGAACCCGGCGCGCAGCGGCTCGAAGAACTCCAGCCGGCCACCGGCCCACATGCGGTTGCGATTGGCCGCCGGCGGCAGGAAGCCGCCACGGGCCGGATGGCCGTCGCCACCCAGGGCGCTTTCGGCCAGCGGCTCCTGGAAAAAGCACCATTGCCACAGCGGCGGCAAGGCCTCGCCAGGGGCCGGCACGGGTTCGCCAAAGGTCGCGGCGATGCGCTTGAGCAGGTTGTCGCTGAGCAGGTCTCGGGCTTGCTGGCTACGGCCAGTCCAGGCGCTGGGGTCGGTCACGCTCATCGGGTCGGGTCCTGTGGCAGTGGTGGTGCGCCCGATCATGCAAGCCGCTGTGCGTTCTGAGAATTTGCATTTCAATAAACCGGCGTTCGGTTATGCTGAACGCCGCTTTGCCCCCTCTTCACTCCAGGAGCCCGCCCATGCATTTCGACCTGGCCGACCTGCGCCTGTTTATCCATATCGCCGAATCGCCGAGCCTGACCCAGGGCGCCAAGCGCGCCTTTCTTTCGCCGGCGGCGGCCAGCGCGCGGATCAAGGCCCTGGAAAGCCAGCTCGAGACCCGCCTGCTGTACCGCGACAGCCGCGGTGTCGAAGTCACTCCGGCCGGCGAGCGGCTGTTGCAGCATGCGCGGCTGATCATGCGCCAGGTGGATTACCTGAAAAGCGAGTTCACCCAGTACGGCGGCGATTCCACCGGGCATATGCGCATCTTCGCCAACACCACGGCGGTGACCGAATTCCTCCCGGAGATCCTCGCCGGCTTTCTGTCGAAACGCCCGGGGGTCACGGTGGACCTGCAGGAGCGCCTGTCCCGCGACATCGTGCGTGGCGTGCTCGACGGCACCGCCGACATGGGCATCATCGCCGGCCCGGTGGAGGCCAGCGGCCTGCAGGTCCTGCACTTCAGCACCGACCACCTGGTGCTGATCCTGCCGGTCGACCACCCGCTGGCGACGCAGCCGGCGGTGACCCTGGAGCAGACCCTGGCCTACCAGCACATCGGCCTGCACGAAGGCAGCACCTTGCTGAGTTTTTTGCGCGAACACGTGGAGCGCACCGGCAAGCAGTTGTCGCTGCGGATCCAGGTATCGAGCTTCGAAGCGATCTGCCGCATGGTCGAGGCCGGTGTGGGCATCGGCATCATTCCCGAATCGGCCGCGATCCGGCACAGCCACACCATGCAGCTGGTGACGGTGAAACTCGACGAGGCCTGGGCGGTGCGCGAGCGCAGCATCATCGTCCGTGAGCTGGAGGCCCTGCCCGGCACCGTGCGGGCGCTGATCGCCACCCTGATGCCCGAGGCCTGATCGCTCGGGGCCAATCTACCCCCTGGCGCAAAACCCTCTGCGACACCGCCGCCCGTTGACCTGAATCAAGGGCCCGGCGCCTGACAGGTGTGAATGTTCAGGCAATCCTCTGCACCTTCACGGAGACTTGCCCATGACCAGCACCGCCCTCCACACGCCTGCCCTGGCCGCCTTCGCCCAGTACAAAGGCGAACACTGGATAGACGCCCTCAACGGCGGCAGCCCGGTGCTGATCCGCCCGTTGCGCGCCGAAGACCGCGAGCGGGAAAAGGCCTTTATCGAGAACCTCTCGCCGACCACCCGGCACCACCGCTTCCTCGGTGAAGTGAAGGAAGTCGGCGAGGCCCTGCTCAGCCAGTTGATGGACGTCGATGGCTGCGAGCGCGTGGCTTACGTGGCCCTGGTCCACGACAACGGCTCGCTGCGGGAAATCGGCATCAGCCGCTACGCCACCATCGGCGCCGACGCGGACACCTGCGAGTTCGCCGTCACCGTGGCCGACGAATGGCAGCACCAGGGCCTGGACGCCTTGCTGATGCGCCATCTGGTCGACCGGGCCAAGGACCAGGGCTTCAAGCAGATGTACTCCCTGGATTGCCCGGCCAATCACCGCATGCGCGAACTGGCCGCGACCCTGGGTTTCCACCGCGCCATCGATCCGGACGACGCGACCCAGGTCCGCTACCACCTGGCGCTGTAGGCCGGCCTCAGCCCGCCGCCCCGCCACACTGCGCGCAAAACCGCGCGCCGGCGCCCAGCGTGCTGCCGCACTGGCGGCACGCGGCGGGCTGCAGCGAGGTCCCGCACTGCTGGCAAAAACGCGGCTAGGCTGACGGTCATAGCCCATGGATCGCCGGAGGTCGTCATGCAACTCGAAGGTTCCTGCCATTGCGGCGCTGTCCACTTCAGCCTGAACAGCGCCCACCCCTACCCTTATCAGCGCTGCTACTGCTCGATCTGCCGCAAGACCCAGGGCGGCGGTGGGTATGCGATCAACCTCGGCGGCGATGCCGCCAGCCTGAAAGTCCGCGGCCGCCAGCACATCTCGATCTACCACGCGCTGCTCAGGGAACCCGGCAAACGCGCCCGGCGCAGCAGCGCCGAACGGCATTTCTGCAGCCGCTGCGGCTCCGGTTTGTGGCTGTTCAGCCCAGAGTGGCCGGAACTGATCCATCCCTTTGCCTCGGCCATCGACACGCCGTTGCCGATACCACCGGAACACACCCACCTGATGCTCGACTCCCGGGCGCCCTGGGTGGAAATCGACTGGCATCCCCACGACCTGCAATTCGCCCACTACCCCGAGGAGTCCATCGCCCAGTGGCATGAGCGCCTGGACCTGCAACGCTAAGCGCCGGGCATTCACAGTCTTTGACAGTTTTGCGACAAAGCTGCCAAAGATTGCCCGCGCCCGCGTCCCTAGCATGAGCGCATCCATTTCCCCACGGGTGCGCCATGTACGGTCGGTTTTCCACGCTTCTCATGGGTGTGCTGCTCGGCGGCCTCAGTTGCCAGGGCACGCCGCCCCCGACGCCCAGCGTCGAACCGCCGCCTGAAATCGCCACGCCACCCGAGACCGCCCTCCGCGCCAAGCCAGCCCCTGTCGCCCCGGCGCGCAAGGTCGCCCAGCGCCCGCGCGATGGCCTGGGCAGTTCCTATTCCAAAGCCAACGACCACTCCCACACCCTGCTGAGTTTCTAGCCGCGATGAAGACCTCGATCCGTCCGAAAACCTTGTGCCTGTCCCTTGCTACGCTGCCTCTGGCTTCGCTGTGCCTGCTGACATCCAGCGGCCCGCTCTACGCCGCGGACTGGCAATACCAACTACAAGCCGGCGTGGCCAGCCTGCCGCGCTACAGCGGCAGCGACGAACGCACAGTCGCGCCGATCCTGGGCGGCGCAATCGTCAGCCCCTACGGGGTGTTTCTCAACACCGAACAGGGCCTTGGCTGGGGCAACGAATGGGGCGACCTGGCGTTCAGCACCTGGGTCGGCCCCAGCGCGGCACGCAAGGACCGCAAGAGTGGCTACAAGGGTTCGGACCATCTCGCCGGCATGGGCTCGATCAAGTCCCGCGCGCAGTTTGGCGCTCACCTGGGCTACACCCTGGGCACCGTGGAGCTCGGGGCCACGCTGCAGCACGCGCTGAAGAAGAATGATGATCACGACACCGGCTCGGCCTACAACCACCTGCAACTGAGCATCGGCAGCATGCTGTATGAGGGCCGGTACGGGCGCCTCGAGGGCAGTCTCAACAGCCAGTTCGGCGACGGCGACTACCTGCGCACCTGGTATGGCGTCAGCAGCGCCCAGGCCGACAGGACCCGCTTCGGCGCCTATCGGCCCAAGGGCGGTTTTCTCAGCCGGGGCGGCGACCTGACCTGGACAGTGCCGGTCAGTGAACAGATGAACGTATCGACGGTGCTGGCGCTGCAGTACCTGGGCCGGGAGGCGGCGGACAGCCCGATTGTCGAGCGGCGGCTGCAGACGTCACTGGCCACCACCCTGGAGTACAGCTTTTAAGCGGTGTTGGCCGTTCTGACGTTATCGCGCGCAAGCTGCCTGGGCTATTCGAGCTGCGCCCAGGTCATGCGAAACGACGCGCCGCCCCATTGCGAATCCGTCACCTCGACCTGGCCGCCGTGGGACTGCGACACCCGCCGCACCAGCGCCAGGCCAAGGCCGAAACCGCCGGTGCGGCGGTCGCGGCTGGCGTCGAGCCGGGAGAACGGCTCGAAGATCTTTGCCCGCCCTGCCACCGGCACGCCCGGGCCGTCGTCGTTGACCTGGACCTCATAGCCCTGCCCGAGCTGCACCAGGGACACCTCGACGCGCCGTTCGGCGTAGCGAATGGCATTGCGCAGCAGGTTGATCACCGCCCGAGCCATGAACCGCGGTTCGATGCTGATGTACTCGACCTCACAGGCCCGGATCGCCATCTGCACCCCCGCCGCTTCCGCCTCCAGGGCGACACTGCCGACCACGCTGTCGAGCCAGTTGCGGGCCTGGATGGTCTCGCGGTTGATCACCGTGGCGCCGTGTTCCAGGCTGGCGTAGGTCAGCAGTTCGGAGACCATTTCCTCCAGCTCGCCGAGGTCGGCGTACATGTCGGCGATCAGCTCGCGGTTCTGCTGCGGGTCGGACTGCTTGAGCTGGTCGAGCTCGAACGACAAGCGGGCGATGGGCGTGCGCAACTCATGGGACACCGCGTTGGTCAGCTCGCGCTGATTGGCGATCAGGCCTTCGATGCGGCTGGCCATCTGGTTGAAGTGCTGCGCCAGGTCGCGCACGCTGGAGCGCCGCGACAAGCGGATGCGCGAGCCCAGGTCGTTATTGCCGAAACGCTGGGCGGCCAGGCGAATCAGTTCCAGATCGCGCCAATGCGGGCGCACCCAGAAATACAGGACCAACGCCAGGCTGGCCCCGAGGAAGGCATAGGCCCAGATGTACAGCCACTTGGGTTCTTCCGGCAGGCGGATGCTCAGCAACTGCGGGCCGCCGTCGAGGTTGGCGATGAACTCGCTGAAGTCGCCGCGCACCACCAGCTTGTTCTCGGCCAGCAGCTGGCGTTCGCGTTCGGACAGGTCCAGCCCATCCGCCTGCAACAGCCTCAGGCGCATGCCGTAGTGTTGTTGCAGCTCGGCCAGCCGCTGCTCGCGCGCCGCCCCCGTGACCGGCGACAGTTGGTTGACCAGGCTGTATCCCGGCCCGCGCATGGCCTCGCGGTTGTAGGTTTCGTTGGCGTCCGGCAACAGCTCGGAAAAGGTGTAGTTGACCGCCCAGATGGCCCCCGCCAGCCCCAGGGCCAGGATGATGTACAGACGCAGAAACAGCCGCAGCATCTAGAGCTCCCACGCGAACGGATTGAACAGATAGCCCTTGCCCCAGATGGTCTTGATGCACACCGGCTCGCGAGGGTTGTCCTGGAGTTTGCCGCGCAGTTTGCTGATGTAGACATCGACGCTGCGATTGAGACCGTCGAAGGCGATGCCGCGCATGCGGTTGAGGATGTCGTCGCGGGAGAGGATCTTGCCCGCCGAGCTGGCCAGCAGCCACAGCAGCTCGAACTCCATGGTGGTCAGCTCGATCAGCTCGCCGGCCAGGCGCACTTCCCGGCAACTGCGGTCGAGGGTCAGGCTGCCGAACTCCAGCGCGCCGCGCACCGTCGGCTCCGGCACCTGGCGCCGTTGCAGGGCGCGCAGGCGGGCCAGCAGCACCGGCGGCTTGATCGGTTTGATCACGTAGTCGTCGGCGCCGGACTCAAGACCGAGGATATGGTCCAGGTCGTCTTCCTTGGCGGTGAGAATGACGATGGGCGTGTCCGCCACGTTGCGGATCTCCCGGCACACGTGCAGGCCGCTCTGGCCCGGCAGCATCAGGTCGAGGACGACGATTTTCGGCTTGAACTCGAGAAAGGCCGCCAGCGCCACATCGCCACGATGTACCGTCAGGACCTCGAAACCGTGTTGGGACAGGAAGTGCGCGATCAGCCCGGCGAGCTTCTCGTCATCTTCCACCAGCAATACTTTGCCAAGACCCGGGTTATCCATAAATACCAGTCTGAGTGCACACAATTGGGGCGCGCATTATAGGCGGCATCGGATAAATCTGAGACCAGGGCAGACAGCAAAAACCGGCCCAGATGGCCGGTTTTCAATGATGTTTCATGCTTTTAAGAATTTTTTACAATTTGCCCGTAGTTTTGAACCGACTTGGGCCGTTCTACAGAGTAGGCACGCCGCTGTGGAAGCGGAACTCCACGTCCGGCGACTCGATCAGCTCGCGCTCGGCGGCGCGCACCTTCTCGATCACCTGGGCGATGTCCTTGGCGTCGCCGTACTGATAGGCCAGCTTCAGGTAACCCTGGAAGTGCCGGGCCTCGCTTTTCAGCAGGCCGAAGTAGAACTTGCCCAGCTCTTCGTCCAGGTGCGGCACCAGCGCCTCGAAACGCTCGCAGCTGCGGGCCTCGATAAAGGCGCCGACCACCAGGGTGTCCACCAGCTTCACCGGTTCGTGGCTGCGCACCACCTTGCGCAGGCCCGAGGCATAACGCCCGGCCGACAGCTGGCGCAGTTCGATCTTGCGCCGCTTCATCAGGCGCATGACCTGTTCGTGGTGCACCAGCTCTTCCCGGGCCAGGCGCGACATCATGTTGATCAGGTCGACATGGGAGTGGTACTTGGCGATCAGGCTCAGGGCCGTGCTGGCCGCCTTGAACTCGCAGTTCTTGTGGTCGATCAGCAGGGTTTCCTGATCCGCCAGGGCCGCCCGGACCCAGGCATCCGGCGTGCGGCAGCCGAGGAACTCATGAATTTCTGGCAGGTTCATGGTCGTTCGTCCTTCAGGGCAGCCTTCAAGGGAATGATCGCGCAAGGCAGGACGGTGGCGACTTCAGGGATCGATAACATGGGGCTCACGGCATAAGGGTTCACGGCGAAGGGCGCCGATTATACCGGCCGCGCCACAGACCACCAGCCGCGGCGCTTGATGTGCGTCAACAGCCACGGCGACGCGCAGCAACTATAGTTGTGCAACATAGCCTTCATCCCTCTCTGGAGATCCCGACCATGCAAGCCATCCGCAGCATCCTGGTGGTCATCGAGCCCGAGCATTCCGAAAGCCTCGCACTCAAGCGCGCCAAGCTGATCGCCGGGGTGACCCAGGCCCATCTGCACCTGCTGGTGTGCGACAAGAAGCACGAGCATTCGGCGCTGTTGAGCGTGCTCAAGAGCAGCCTGCTGAGCGAGGGCTACAGCGTGACCACCGAGCAGGCCTGGAACGACAGCCTGCACAACACCATCATCGACGTGCAGCAGGCCGAAGGCTGTGGCCTGGTGATCAAGCAACACTTTGCCGACAACCCGCTGAAAAAGGCCTTGCTCACCCCCGCCGACTGGAAACTGCTGCGCTACTGCCCAAGCCCGGTGCTGCTGGTGAAAACCGTCAAGCCCTGGGCCGGCGGCGTGATCCTGGCGGCCATCGACGTCGGCAACACCGACGGCGAGCACCGCACCCTGCATGCCAGCATCATCGACCATGGTTTCGACATCGCCAGCCTGGCCAAGGCGCAGTTGCATGTGATCAGCGCCCATCCGTCGCCGATGCTGTCGGCGTCCGACCCGGTGTTCCAGCTCAAGGAAACCATCGAGGCGCGCTACCGCGAGCAGTGCAAGGCGTTCCAGGCCGAATTCGACATCGACGATACCCACCTGCATATAGAGGAAGGCCCGGCGGACGTGCTGATCCCGCACACCGCCCATGAGCTGCAGGCGGCGCTGACCATCATCGGCACCGTGGCGCGCACCGGGATTTCCGGGGCGCTGATCGGCAACACCGCGGAAGTGGTGCTCGATGCCCTGGAAAGCGACGTGCTGGTGCTCAAGCCGGAGGACATCATGGAGCACCTGGAAGAGCTGGCCGGCAAGCATTGAGGGATGGGTAAGAGAGCGCTATCGCGGGCGATCCGACTGGCCCGCGATGCTTTTAGCGGTCAGGCGCCAAAGGCGTCCTTGAGGAACCCCGGGGCGATATAACGCTGGTAGTGGGCTTCCGACAGGAGGAAAAACTCCCGATCGATGGCATCGCGCAATTCCGGCAGTTCCCAGTCGCGAAACTCCGGCAGCAACACCATCCCATAGGCTTCCAGCTGGTTGATCACCCGCGCCCCGCGAGCGATCAACTGATAGGCCCAGCAATATTCCGACTGGTGCGGCACGAAGCGGATCTTGCGCTGCTCCAGTTGCTCGCGCAGCCGCTGGGGGTCGAAGACTTCCAGCTTGGCCACCATCACCTGCACCAGCAATTGCTCGAGACGCAGCCACACCGCGTGCTTTTCTTCCTCGTTGTAGCCGTTCCAGTGGATCACTTCATGGTGGAAACGCTTGCAGCCACGGCACACCAGGTCACCGTAGACAGTGGAGCAGAGGCCGACGCAGGGGGTCTTGATGGTCTGATTGGGCATAAGTAGGCAATTGGCGGAAAAAGCGAAACAGGCCCGCATGTTAGCCCTTTGTCTAACATTGATCACCCCTCAAACTTCGAGGCATCAGGGTCTATTGGACTTTGGTGGCGGCCGCGACGGATGCCCGCTTGGTGCAGGGCAAGGCGCGAGGAACGCAGTTTGGTTGTTCCAAATAAGTTCCGAGCAACGCAGCCCTGCACCAAGCGGGCCCCGTCCCTTCGGGTTGCGTGCCAACGTGCGCGAGGCTGCGTTGCGGGATTTGCCAAGGGAACAACCATTGGCGGCATCCCGCGCCTTGCCTCGCACACGTTGGCCCAGCAACGCGGCTCGCCACCAAAGTCCAATAGACCCTGTCTTACCTTTAAATTTTTTTTGCCGTAGAATCAGCCAGCCTTTTTAGGCGCCAATGTCCGTTAGAAGCTGTTTTCAAAGCGTCACGAGCACAGTCGTTCCTTCAGAGCGGTGTTGGCGATGGGTCTTTCCAGCGGGGAAAGCCCAGCGCCAACCCTCATCAGCTCCCGTTCTGCAGGCGTAAAACTTTGAAAGCAGCTTCTGTAAGGAATTGCCGGTAATTCTGGCTAAGCGACCCATAACGTCACGCAGCGCATGAGTACGGCAATTTCGGGATGAGCGTCCCGGACACCCATTTGGGACCACTGATGAGGGTAATACTGTGCTTGAAGCCTACCGCAAACATATCGAAGAGCGTGCAGCCCTGGGTATCGTTCCCCAGCCGCTAAACGCCGAACAAACTGCAGGCCTGGTCGAGCTGCTGAAGAATCCCCCCGCTGGCGAAGAAGCCTTCCTCGTTGACCTGATCACCAATCGCGTTCCGCCAGGAGTCGACGAAGCCGCCTATGTGAAGGCCGGTTTCCTCTCCGCGCTGGCCAAAGGCGAAGCCAAATCCCCTCTGCTGGACAAGAAGCGCGCCGTTGAACTGCTGGGCACCATGCAGGGCGGCTACAACATCGTGACCCTGGTCGAGCTGCTGGACGACGCCGAGCTGGCGCCGGTCGCGGCCGCACAGCTCAAGCACACCCTGCTGATGTTCGATGCCTTCCACGACGTCGCGGAAAAAGCCAAGAACGGCAACGCTCACGCCCAGGGCGTACTGCAATCCTGGGCCGACGGCGAGTGGTTCAAGAACCGCCCGGTACTGGCCGACAAGATCAGCCTGCGCGTGTTCAAGGTGACGGGCGAAACCAACACCGACGACCTGTCCCCTGCCCCGGATGCCTGGTCCCGTCCCGACATCCCGCTGCACGCCCTGGCCATGCTGAAAATGGCCCGTGACGGCATCGTTCCGGACGAGCAAGGCAAGACCGGCCCGATGAAGCAGATCGAGGAAATGCGCGGCCAAGGCTTCCCGATCGCCTACGTCGGCGACGTGGTCGGTACCGGTTCGTCGCGTAAATCGGCGACCAACTCCGTGCTGTGGTTCTTCGGCGACGACGTTCCTTACGTACCGAACAAGCGCGCAGGCGGCTTCTGCTTCGGCAGCAAGATCGCACCGATCTTCTACAACACCATGGAAGACGCCGGCGCCCTGCCGATCGAATTCGACGTGTCGAAGATGAACATGGGCGACGTGATCGACCTGTACCCGCACGCCGGTAAAGTCACCAAGCACAACAGCGACGAAGTCCTGGCCACCTTCGAAATGAAGACCCCGGTCCTGCTCGACGAAGTCCGTGCCGGCGGTCGTATCCCGTTGATCATCGGCCGCGGCCTGACCGAGAAGGCCCGCACCGAACTGGGCCTGCCACCTTCGGACCTGTTCAAGAAGCCGGAAGCGCCGGCCGAAAGCACCAAGGGCTTCACCCTGGCGCAGAAAATGGTCGGCAAGGCGTGCGGCGTGAAAGGCGTGCGTCCAGGCACCTACTGCGAACCGAAGATGACCACCGTCGGCTCCCAGGACACCACTGGCCCGATGACCCGTGACGAACTGAAGGACCTGGCTTGCCTGGGCTTCTCCACCGATCTGGTGATGCAGTCGTTCTGCCACACCGCGGCCTATCCGAAGCCGATTGACGTCACCACCCACCACACCCTGCCTGACTTCATCATGACCCGTGGCGGCGTGTCCCTGCGTCCGGGCGACGGCATCATCCACAGCTGGCTGAACCGCATGCTGCTGCCGGACACCGTCGGCACCGGTGGCGACTCCCACACCCGCTTCCCGATCGGCATCTCGTTCCCGGCCGGTTCCGGCCTGGTGGCCTTCGCCGCCGCCACTGGCGTCATGCCGCTGGACATGCCGGAATCGATCCTGGTCCGTTTCAAGGGCAAGCTGCAGCCTGGCGTCACCCTGCGTGACCTGGTCCATGCCATCCCTTACTACGCGATCCAGAAAGGCCTGCTGACCGTCGAGAAGAAAGGCAAGAAGAACGCCTTCTCCGGCCGCATCCTGGAGATCGAAGGTCTGGAAACCCTGACCGTCGAGCAAGCCTTCGAACTGTCCGACGCCTCGGCCGAACGTTCGGCTGCCGGTTGCACCATCAAGCTGTCCAAAGAGTCGATCGCCGAATACCTGCAGTCGAACATCACCCTGCTGCGCTGGATGATCGGCGAAGGCTACGGCGATGCCCGTACCCTGGAGCGTCGCGCCCAGGCGATGGAAGCCTGGCTGGCCAACCCTGAGCTGCTGGAAGCCGACAAGGACGCCGAGTACGCCGAAGTCATCGAGATCGATCTGGCCGACGTCAAGGAGCCTGTGCTCTGCGCGCCGAACGACCCGGACGACGCTCGCCTGCTCTCCAGCGTCGCTGGCGAGAAGATCGACGAAGTGTTCATCGGTTCCTGCATGACCAACATCGGTCACTTCCGCGCTGCCGGTAAGCTGCTGGATCAGGTCAAGGGCCAGCTGCCAACCCGTCTGTGGCTGTCGCCGCCGACCAAGATGGACGCTCACCAGCTGACCGAGGAAGGCTACTACGGCATCTACGGCAAGGCTGGCGCGCGCATGGAAATGCCGGGCTGCTCGCTGTGCATGGGTAACCAGGCCCGCGTCGAGCCGAACTCCACCGTGGTTTCGACTTCGACCCGTAACTTCCCGAACCGTCTGGGCGACGGCGCGAACGTCTACCTGGCTTCGGCCGAGCTGGCGTCCGTCGCGTCCATCCTGGGTCGCCTGCCGACCGTCGAGGAGTACATGGAATACGCCGGCAAGATCGACAGCATGGCAGCGGACGTGTACCGCTACCTGAGCTTCGACCAGATCGCCGAGTTCCGTGAGGCTGCCGCGAACGCCAAGATTCCGGTGGTTCAAGCCTAAGGCTGCAAGGCAATGAAGAACGCCGCGTATCCCACGACGATACGCGGCGTTTTTTTTATCCCGGCGATCCGCTCGCTAGTCGCTCTGGCGGCAGAACGCCAGGCGTCTTTACCTACCAGATCTGGTAGTTGTTAGCCCTCCCCCGCCCTTGCTAAAAATCACGCCACTGCCAACGGCGCCCGACGCTCGCCCGAATGTCGAACGCTGCCTGCTTGCCATGGCCTTGGGATGACAGCTGTCAACCCGCGCCGATCGTTCGAAGCGCTCACACGACTATAAAAACATTCCGCGCACGACAGCTGGATCTCAGCTGCCGCGGATTCTTTCGCCCCGTCAAAAGCAACAAATGGAGGTGTGCTATGTGGCGTAACCATTGTGTGATCGAGAAAGCGCTCAACGACTACCCCGGACATGTCGAACAACCGAGCAACGACCCGCAGCGCAAGACTCATGTGCGCGATTGCCGCTTCGCGGTGGTCGAGGGTAGCGGGCATTTTCTCGACCTGGAATCGAGAACCGCCGCCGACAGCGTGCATCGCGCCCGGGCAGCCCGCGAGCCAGCCACCGCTGTGGAACCCATCACCCGCCTGCGCCTTGCCTGAAGCTGTCCCCTGCCCCTTGGCCAGAGACGGCCAGAACACTCAAGGAAAAGAGTTATGCGCATGCTCGCCAGCGGTTTTGCCGGGGAGGTCTTTTGCCCTTATCGGCCTGGCCAGTGCCTTTGCGGCACCCCGCCACACAGTGACATAGCGCCGCAGGCCAGCCTCGGCCGTGAGCCCCCTCCACGCCTACCACCGCCCGAATTGACGGCCCCGCACCCGGGTGGCCTGGTGCAGAGCGCCGGATCAGGGCCGTTGCGGGGTTTCCTATGAATTTCATGAATATTGACAGCGTATTGCCCTGGACTAGATTCCCTGACGTGCAAGGAATCAAGGCGAACGCCATGGAGAAACGACAGGATTTCATGCACTGGTGGAACGACCTGCGCATGGAGATGCTCAAGCAACAGGAGAGCGCACAGGTATTTGCGCTGCTGGAACGGGAAGTCCGGTCCCTGGGGTTTGATTTTTACGCTTACGGAGTCAGGCATTCGATCCCCTTCACCCGCCCGAAAATCGACATCTATGGCTCTTATCCGCAAGCCTGGGTGGAGCGTTACCAGCAACAGAACTACGCCGCGATCGACCCAACGATCCTCAACGGCCTGCGTTCCACGGAAATGGTGGTCTGGAGCGACGCCTTGTTCGGCAAAGGCTCGGTGTTGTGGGGCGAGGCCCGGGAATGGGGCTTGCGGGTGGGCGCCACCTTGCCCATCCACACGCCCGACAGTGCCCTGAGCGTATTGTCGGTGGCCCGTGAATGCACGGCGATCAGCGCCGTGGAACTGGAAGAAATCCGCCTGCGCCTGCGCTGCATCATCGAACTGGCGACCATGCGCCTCGGCGAACTCGGGCACCCCAGCAGCCAGGCCGAACAGCTGGAGCTGAGCGCGCGCGAGCGGGAAATCCTGCAATGGACGGCCGACGGCAAGAGTTCCGGAGAGATTGCCCTGATCCTGGGCATCTCGGTGAATACCGTGAACTTTCACCTCAAGGTCATCCAGAAAAAATTCGGCGCGGCCAACAAGACCCTGGCCGCCGCCTACGCCGCCGTCCTGGGGCTGATCTGACGCTTCATCCGACGATAAGGATATCGACCCATGATCACTGTGATTTCACGGCATGAAAGCCAGCTTTCGCCGGCCCTGCGCGACGACCTCAGCCGCTATCGCCATGCGGTCTTCATCAAGCAATTGGGTTGGCGACTGCCCTCCAGCGCCAGCCAGTGCGGGCAGGAGCTCGATCAGTTCGACCACGCCGACACCCGCTACACCCTGGCACTGGACAGCGAGGAAAAGGTCCACGGCTGCGCCCGGCTGCTGCCGACCACCCAGCCCTATCTGCTGGCGGACGTGTTCGGCTTTCTCTGCGACCGGCCCTTGCCACGGCAGTACGACACCTGGGAAATCTCGCGTTTCGCCGCCTCGGCGCTGGAAGGCGGCAAGCTGCCGATGCGGGTGTTCTGGCACACCCTGCACACCGCCTGGACCCTGGGGGCGAACTCGGTGGTGGCGGTGACCACGCCGGCGCTGGAGCGTTATTTCCTGCGCCATGGCGTGGCGCTGAGCCGGCTCGGCCAGCCGCAATGGGTCAACCGCGACCACTTGCTGGCCCTGGACTTTGCGGCCTATCAGAAAAACGGCCGCGCCGCGCTTTATACGCAGTCAGCGGCCGTGGCTTCGCTGAATCAGGCATTTCTGCGCGGCAACCCACCGCCAACGCGCGGTGGGCCGCCGGCGAGTCAGGCGCTCAGGGAGTAGACCAGCGCGGTGATCGCCACCAGGCCGACCAGGGTGACGAACACGTTGGAGGCCTGGCCACGGTAGCGGGCCATGGCCGGCACCTTGCGGATGGCGTACATCGGCATCAGGAACAGGATGGCCGCGATGACCGGGCCGCCCAGGGTTTCGATCATCCCGAGGATGCTCGGGTTGAGCGTGGCGACGATCCAGCACACCACCAGCATGAAGGCCGCGGTCATGCGGTCCAGGGCCTTGGCGCCCGGGCGACGGCCGCTTTTCACGATCAGCCCCTTGAGGCCTTCGCTGGCGCCGATGTAGTGGCCCAGGAACGACTTGGCGATGGCCACGAACGCGATCAACGGCGCGGCGAAAGCGATGGTCGGGTTGCTGAAGTGGTTGGCCAGGTAGGACAGGATCGACAGGTTCTGCGCCTTGGCCTCGGCCAGTTGGGCCGGCGACAGGGTCAGCACGCAGCTGAAGACGAAGAACAGCACCATCGCCACCATCAGCAGGTGGGCGCGGGACAGGATCTGCGAGCTGCGTTCTTCGGCGTGGGCGCCATACCGGCGCTTCTGGTCCACGGCAAAGGCCGAGATGATCGGCGAGTGGTTGAACGAGAACACCATGACCGGGATCGCCAGCCACAGGGTGTGCAGGAACGCCGAAGGCTCAGGCAGGGTGCTGGCGGTGCTGAGGATGCCGCCGTTCCAGTGCGGAATCAGGAACACCGCGAGGAACAGCAAGGCGACGATGAACGGGTAGACCATCAGGCTCATGGCCTTGACGATCACCTGCTCGCCGCAGCGCACCACGGCCAGCAGGCCGAGGATCAGCACCAGCGACAGCACGGCGCGCGGCGGCGGCATGATGTGCAGCTGGTGCTCCATGAAGCTGCCCACGGTGTTGGTCAGGGCCACGCTGTAGATCAGCAGGATCGGGAAGATGGCGAAGAAGTACAGCAAGGTGATCAGGGCGCCGGCCTTGATCCCGAAATGCTCTTCTACAACTTCCGTGATGTCCGCGCCGTCACGCCCGGAAAGCACGAAGCGGGTCAGGCCACGGTGGGCGAAGAAGGTCATCGGAAAGGCCAGCAGCGCCAGGACCAGCAGCGGCCAGAAGCCGCCCAGGCCAGCGTTGATCGGCAAAAACAGGGTGCCAGCGCCGATGGCGGTGCCGAACAGGCCCAGCATCCAGGTAGTGTCTTGGCGATTCCAGCTAGCTAGGGTCGCTGGGGCTGCCGCTTCAAAGCGTTGATCAACGCTGTTGGCCTGATCATTCATCCGGTGGGATCTCCACATTCCGGTCATTTGCCACTCGGCCAGGGCGCGTCGGAGTACCCGACAGACAGAGCCCTCGCCGAAACAGGGGCGCGATTGTCCGGGATTACTCACCAGAAGCAAAGACTTAGCTGAGGAACGGTTTGCCGGTGCAGATGTCTGGAGCGCGGTTTTGCGGGGTCGGGCACAAGGTTTCATTGATCTGTGGCAAGCGCTGGCCCCGGGTTTCGGCTGGCCTGCGTGCCGGGCGCGCGGATCATCATCCCCATCGGCATACCCCTGAAGGCAGCAGGTGTGCCCATCAAAAGCAGAAGCCAGGGCAAGGCCCTGGCTTCTGGTTAGCTGCAACGAGGCGGTCCGGTTCAAGGTGTGCCCGCCATCGGCAAACGCTAGGTCTGCGCTTCCTCGTCCTTCAACGCCGCCTGCACCAGGGGGTGCAGCGCCGCGCCGGGGTGTGTCACCTCCCAGGCGGTCAACTCTCTGCGCATGGCCGGCGTCCAGAAGCTCTTCAGATGCTGGCGCACGCTACGCACTGCCTGGGCCTTGTCCGGTTCGCTGGCGAAGAACTGGGCAATCTGGTTGGCCATCTTGATCAGGCTTTCGCTGCTCATCGGCGCACCTCGGCTTTCTCGGCGTGACGACGCTCCCGCAGCAGGCGCCCCTGTTCATCGCTGAACGCCTGATAACGCTTCTGCCATTCGGAAGGCTGGTTGACCCGCACCACCTCTACCGCCGTCACCTTGTATTCCGGGCAGTTGGTGGCCCAGTCGGAGTTGTCGGTGGTGATCACGTTGGCGCCCGACTCCGGGAAGTGGAAGGTGGTGTAGACCACCCCCGGCGCCACCCGCTCGCTGACCTTGGCCCGCAGCACTGTCTGCCCGGCGCGACTGCCGATGCCGACCCAGTCGCCATCGACGATACCGCGGTTCTCGGCGTCGGTCGGGTGGATTTCCAGGCGGTCCTCCTCGTGCCAGGCCACGTTGTCGGTGCGCCGGGTCTGGGCGCCGACGTTGTACTGGCTGAGGATGCGCCCGGTGGTCAGCAGCAACGGGTAGCGGCTGTTGACCTTCTCCTCGGTGGGCACGTAGCCGGTGAGCATGAAGCGGCCCTTGCCGCGCACGAACTCATCGATGTGCATGGTCGGCGTGCCGTCCGGCGCGGCATCGTTGCACGGCCATTGCAGGCTGCCGTGCCGGTCCAGCTCGGCGTAGCTGACGCGGTGGAAGGTCGGCGTCAGGCGCGCGATCTCATCCATGATCTCCGATGGGTGGTTGTACTGCATTTTGTAGCCCAGGGCCTCGGCCAGGGCGATGGTGGCCTCCCAGTCGGCCTTGCCGGCCAGGGGCTCCATCACCTTGCGCACCCGCGAGATACGGCGCTCGGCGTTGGTGAAGGTGCCGTCCTTCTCGAGGAAGGAGCTGCCCGGCAGGAACACATGGGCGAACTTGGCCGTCTCGTTGAGGAAGATGTCCTGCACCACCACGCACTCCATGGCCGTCAGGGCGGCGGTCACGTGCTGGGTGTTGGGGTCGCTCTGGGCAATGTCCTCGCCCTGGCAGTAGAGCGCCTTGAAGGTGCCGTCCAGGGCCGCCTCGAACATATTGGGGATGCGCAGGCCCGGGTCGGGTTGCAGGGTCACGTTCCAGGCCTGTTCGAACTCGGCGCGCACCGCCTCGTTGGAAATATGCCGATAGCCAGGCAGCTCGTGGGGGAAGGAACCCATGTCGCAGGAGCCCTGGACGTTGTTCTGCCCGCGCAGCGGGTTGACCCCGACACCCTCGCGCCCAATGTTGCCGGTGACCATCGCCAGGTTGGCGATGCCCATCACCGAGGTGCTGCCCTGGCTGTGCTCGGTGACGCCCAGGCCGTAGTAGATGGCCGCGTTGCCGCCGGTGGCGTAAAGCCGCGCGGCGTCGCGGATCTGTCTGGCCGGCACGCCGCAAATCGGCCCCAGGACCTCGGGGGAATTCTCCGCCAGGCTGACGAAATCGCGCCAGCGGGCGAAGTCCGCCGCTTCGCAGCGCTGATCGACGAAAGGCTGGTTGACCAGACCCTCGGTGACGATCACATGGGCCAATGCGTTGAGCATGGCCACGTTGGTGCCCGGGCGCAGCTGCAAATGCAGGTCGGCACGGGCATGGGGCGAATCCACCAGGTCGATGCGTCGTGGGTCGATGACGATCAGCCGCGCGCCCTGGCGCAGGCGACGCTTGAGCTGGGAGCCGAATACCGGGTGCGCATCGGTGGGGTTGGCGCCCATCACCAGGATGACGTCGGCCTGCATCACCGAGTCGAAACTCTGGGTGCCGGCGGATTCGCCCAGCGTCTGCTTGAGGCCGTAGCCGGTGGGCGAATGGCAGACCCGGGCGCAGGTGTCGACGTTGTTGTTGCCAAAGGCGGTGCGCACCAGCTTCTGCACCAGGTAGGTCTCTTCGTTGGTGCAACGGCTGGAGGTGATGCCGCCGATGGAGTCGCGTCCGTATTTCAGCTGGATGCGGCGCAACTCGCTGGCCGCGTAGGTGACCGCCTCTTCCCAGCTGACTTCCTGCCACGGATCGCTGATGTGCTTGCGGATCATCGGCTTGGTGATGCGGTCCGGGTGGGTGGCGTAGCCCCAGGCGAAGCGGCCCTTGACGCAGGAATGGCCGTGGTTGGCCTGGCCGTTCTTGTCCGGGACCATGCGCACCAGTTGCTCGCCTTTCATTTCCGCGCGGAAGGAGCAGCCCACGCCGCAGTAGGCGCAGGTGGTGATGACGCTGCGCTCGGGCTGGCCGATTTCCACCACGCTCTTTTCCATCAGGGTGGCGGTCGGGCAGGCCTGCACGCAGGCGCCGCAGGATACGCACTCGGAGTCGAGGAAACTGTCGCCGCCGGCCGCCGCCACCCGGGAATCGAAGCCGCGCCCGCTGATGGTCAGGGCGAAGGTGCCCTGGGTTTCCTCACAGGCACGCACGCAGCGGTTGCAGACGATGCACTTGCTCGGGTCGTAGTCGAAATAAGGGTTGGAAACGTCCTTCTGTTCGTCCAGGTGGTTGGCGCCCTCGTAGCCGTAGCGCACTTCCCGCAGGCCCACCTGCCCCGCCACCGTCTGCAACTCGCAGTTGCCGTTGGCCGAGCAGGTCAGGCAGTCCAGCGGGTGGTCGGAGATATACAGCTCCATCACGTTGCGCCGCAGGCTGGCGAGCTTGGAAGTCTGGGTGTGGACGACCATGCCCTCGGTCACCGGCGTGGTGCAGGAGGCCGGATAACCGCGCATGCCCTCGATCTCCACCAGGCACATGCGGCAGGAACCGAAGGCTTCCAGGCTGTCGGTGGCGCAGAGTTTGGGGATGGTGGTGCCGAGCAACGCCGCGGCGCGCATCACTGAGGTGCCGGAAGCGACGCTGATCTCGCGGCCGTCGATGGTCAGGCTGACCTGTACCGCGCTTTCGCGGGCCGGGGTGCCGAGGTCGATATCACTGGTAGGGTCGAAGATATTGATCATTGGTCGGCCTCCGTGGTCGCCAGACCGAAGTCGGCGGGAAAGTGCTTGAGGGCGCTGGCGACGGGGTAGGAAGTCATCCCGCCCAGGGCACAGAGCGAGCCGTATTGCAGGGTGTCGCAGAGATCTTGCAGCAGCAGCGCCTGTTCCTCACGGGCCGCGGCGTCGGTGCTGGCGATCAAGCGGTCCACCACCTCCACCCCACGGGTCGAGCCGATCCGACACGGCGTGCACTTGCCGCAGGATTCCTCGGCGCAGAACTGCAAGGCGAAACGGGCCATGTGGGCCATGTCCAGGCTGTCGTCGGCGACCACCACGCCACCGTGGCCGAGCATCGCGCCCATGGCGGCGAACGCCTCGTAGTCCAGCGGCGTATCGAACTGCGCGGGGGGCACCCAGGCCCCCAGCGGCCCACCCACTTGCGCCGCCTTCAATGGCCGGCCGCTGGCGGTACCGCCGCCATAACCTTCCACCAGCTCGCGCAGGCTCAGGCCGAAGGCGCGTTCCACCAGGCCCGCCTGGCGAACGTTGCCGGCCAGCTGGAAAGGCATGGTGCCCAGGGAACGCCCCATGCCGAAGTCGCGATAGAACGGCGCGCCCTTCTCCAGGATGATCGGCACCGAGGCCAGGGTCAGCACGTTGTGCACCAGCGTTGGCAAGCCGAACAGGCCCTGCAGGGCCGGCAGCGGCGGCTTGGCGCGAACCGTGCCACGCTTGCCCTCGAGGGACTCCAGCAGCGCCGTTTCCTCACCGCAGATGTAGGCGCCGGCCCCCACCCGCACGTCCAGCTCGAAGGGACGGCCGCTACCGCCGACGTTCGCCCCCAGGTAACCGGCCTCGCGGGCGATGCGCAGGGCCTCGTTCAGGGTGCCGATGGCGTCCGGGTATTCCGAGCGCACGTAGATGTAGCCCTTGCTGGCCCCCACGGCGATGCCGGCGATGATCATGCCTTCGATCAGCAGGAAGGGGTCGCCTTCCATCAGCATGCGGTCGGCGAAGGTGCCGGAGTCGCCTTCATCGGCGTTACAGACCACGTATTTCTGGGCACCCGCGGCTTCGCGCACGGTGCGCCACTTGATCCCCGCCGGAAAGGCCGCGCCCCCCCGACCGCGCAGGCCGGAGTCGAGCACGCTGGCGACCACCTGCGCGCCCTCCATCTGGAGGGCCCGGGCCAGGCCGCGGAAACCGCCCTGGGCGCGGTAGTCATCCAGGGACAGCGGTTGAGTGATGCCGGCCCGAGCAAATAGCAGGCGTTGCTGGCTCTGCAGATAAGGGATCTGCTCCACCGGCCCCAGGGCCAATGGATGGCTGCCGGGGTCGCCCGCCAGGGCGTCGAGCAGGCTCGGCACGTCCTCCGGGGTCAGGGGGCCGAAACCCAGGCGGCCGTCGGCGCTGTCCACTTCCAGCAGCGGCTCCAGCCAATAGAGGCCACGGGAGCTGGTGCGGCACAGCTCCAACGGCAATTGTCGACGTTCGGCCTCACGCGCCAGCGCAACGGCCACCTTGTCCGCGCCCATGGCACGGGCCACCGAATCGCGGGGGATATAGAGCTTCAGCATGCGCCATCCTCCAGGCAGCCACTCACCAGCTGGCGCAGGCGCTCGGGGGTGATCCGAGCGTGCAGTTCGCCGTCCAGTTCCAGGGCCGGCGAACAGGCGCAGGCCCCCAGGCAATAGACCGGTCGCAGGTTGATACTGCCGTCGGCGGTGGTGCCATGGTCGTCCAGCAACAGTTGTTCGCGCAGCTGCGCAGCCAGGCGTTCGGCGCCCCGGCTCTGGCAGGACTCGGCCCGGCACAGGCGCAGGGTATGGCGCGCGGGCGGCGTGGTACGGAAATCGTGGTAGAAGCTGATCACGCCGTGCACTTCAGCCAGGCTGAGGTTGAGGGCATGGGCAATCTCGGGGATGGCGGTGTCGGGAATGTACCCGCAACCGTCCTGAATGGCGTGGAGAATGGGCAACAAGGCACCGGGGGTGTCCTTTTCGCGCTCCAACACGCTGTGAATCAGAGGCAGGTGAAGCGTGTCATCAGACATAAACGTACCTCGGCATCTCGAACGACATCGCTACATAGCGGTAGCCGTCCGGAGTCTTCGGCTGCAGCGCCCGGCCACGTCACGGAGGCGTGGATTGTCGGTCGCCATTCTTGCTCTCCGGCCAAGTGTCTTGGCGCACCGGGTCCGGGGCATCCTGGAAGCTTGCCCATCGCCATGGTCCGGCGATTGCACCCAGGCGACCCATCGTGTCCTGAAAGCGACCTAGAGGTCAGGAGCGCTGACCCGCCTGCGCTCAAGAAGCTGAAGCAAGGTCAGCGTCATCCACGGGGATGTCGATTACGCCCACGCCCGGCCCAAACAAGCATCCCCCTCGGATTGACAGTGGGCTACCCCCGGCCCCAAGATCGGCGCCATGAATCTCTTCCCGCGCCATCTCACCCGCACGACCACCACGACCGCTTCCGGCGGGTCGTGTGGTCGCTGCATGAGCTGACAACAGCGCAGTCGAACCCAAGGCCCCGCCAGCAATGGACGGGGCCTTTTGTTTCTCCGTCCAGCTGGCTCACAAGGAGAAACACCATGCCGTCACCCCAGGCCCAGCGCCCAGCCCTATTGATCGTCGACATGCAGGTCGGCCTGTTTCACGGGCCAGAGCAGCCCTTCGAGGGGCAGCGCGTACTCGACAACATCAACCAGTTGATCCACCGCGCCCGGCAGGCCGGCGCGCCGGTGATCGCCGTGCGCCATACCGGCCCGCAAGGCTCGCCCATCGCCGCCGGCAGCGCGCCGTGGCAACTGCTGGCGCAATTGCAACTCGAGGCCAGCGACCAACGGCTGGACAAAACCCGCCCCAATTGTTTTGTCGGCACCGGGCTGGCCGAACACCTGCGGGCGGCGCAGGTCGATGAGCTGGTGATCGTCGGCATGAAAACCCAGTACTGCATCGACGCCACCTGCCGCGCCGCCCTGGACCTGGGGTTTGCCGCCGTGTTGGCGGAGGATGCCCATACCTGCATGGACACGCCGGCGCTCCCGGCCCGGGCGATCATCGACCACCACAACGCGACCCTGGACGGCGCCTTTGTCCGGCGAGTGAAAACCGCCGATATCCGCTTCTGAATGCCCTCTCTGCAGGAGCGAGGCAGAGTTGAGATTGCTTCTGCAGGAGCCAAGCTTGCTGGCGATAAGGCCCTCGAGGGCGGCGACGCTTTCCAGGCCGAGGTCGCGGGAAAAACCCGCGACCGCGCCTTGCCAAAGCGCCCTGCAATCCGCAATCTTGAGCCCTTGAGTGGTTTATCACGGTACCGCAGCTCCCTGAGCCGTACGCCGGTTGCCGTCGCTGCGCCATACGCCGTCCGTCCCTCTTCAGTCCTTCAGGAGACACGCATGCCCGCCACCGTTCTGGTCCTCGTCGAAACCATCAATGACTACCTGTGGATCCTGGAAAACCAGGGCTTCCACCTGATCCTCGCGCCGACGCCCAGCGAGCGGGCGGACGCCATCAGGGCCCATGCCGGGCAGATCAACGCGGTGCTCACCCGTGGTCCGCTGGGCCTGAGCGCCGAAGAAATCGCCGCCCTGCCGCACCTGGAAATCATCTGTGTGATCGGCGCCGGCTACGAGCAGGTCGACCTGCAGGCGGCGAGCAACCGCGGGATAGCGGTGAGCAACGGCGCCGGGGTCAACGCCTCGTCGGTGGCCGACCATGCCATGGCCCTGCTGCTGTCGCTGGTGCGTGACATCCCCCGCGCCGATGCCGCCGTGCGACGTGGCGAATGGCCGAAAGTCATGCGCCCGTCCCTGGCCGGCAAGCGCCTGGGCGTGCTCGGCCTCGGCGCCGTCGGCCTGGCCATCGCCAAGCGCTGCGCCAACGGTTTCGACATGAGCGTCAGCTACCACAACCGGCAGGTCCGCAGCGACGTGCCCTACAGTTTCTGCCCGACCCCGACCGAACTGGCGCGGCACTCGGACTTCCTGGTGGTCGCCACGCCTGGCGGCATAGGCACTCGCCAACTGATCGACAAAGCCGTGCTGCAGGCCCTGGGGCCGGAGGGTTTCCTGGTGAACATCGCCCGCGCCAGCGTGGTGAACACCGCCGACCTGCTTCAAGCCCTGGAGCAACGCAGCATCGCCGGCGCGGCCCTGGACGTGTTCGACGACGAACCGCGGGTGCCGGACGCCTTGAAGCCCCTGAACAATGTGGTGCTGACGCCCCACGTCGCCGGGCTGTCGCCGGAAGCGACCCAGGCCACGGTGGAGCTGGTGGGCAAGAACCTCGTCGCCCACTTCAGCGGCCAGCCGCTGTTGACCCCCATCGCCCTGCCTGCCCCGAACTGAACCAGGCGCCGCCACAGACGCCACGCAGGCCATGCCCCGCGCTGGGCGCCTTCGGCGCTAGGCAGAAACAGTGTTGTGCGCCGCTCCGGTCGGAATACTCATTCAGGCCCGGCGAACTGGACTAGAGTCAAGCCGGGCCCATTCAAACGCTTGTATCAAAAGCAATGATTGCCCGGCAACACGCTCACCTATAAAGGCCTGCGGCGATTGTGGCGCTCAGGTGGGCGCATTAGATTAGCCAATAATCTCTGGCCTCCAGAATAAGCAGAAGGGATAAGCATGGCGCTTACTGACCAGTCCACCCGTACTCGCTCCGGCGAGGAACTCGATGCCAACCTGATCGATCCGTACCTCAAGGCGCATATTCCGGGCCTGACCGGCACCCCGCAGATCAGCCAGTTTCCGGGCGGCGCTTCGAACCTGACCTACCTGCTGGAATACCCCGGGCAGGAATTCGTCCTGCGCCGCCCGCCCTTCGGCCACAAGGCCAAGTCGGCCCACGACATGGGCCGCGAATACCGCATCCTCAACCAGCTCAAGGACGGCTTTCCGTATTGCCCGAAAGCCTATGTGCACTGCACCGACGAATCGGTGATCGGCGCCGAGTTCTATGTGATGGAACGGGTCAAGGGCATCATCCTGCGCTCCGACCTACCGCCGGAGCTGGGTTTCGACGCGGCCAGGACCGAAGCCCTGTGCAAGAGCTTCATCGACAAGTTCGTCGAGCTGCACCGCGTCGACTACAAGGCCTGCGGCCTGAGCGACCTGGGCAAGCCCGAAGGTTATGTGCAACGCCAGATCAAGGGCTGGAGCGACCGCTACGAGAAAGCCCTGACCCCGGATGCGCCCAAGTGGGAAGCGGTCAAGGCCTGGCTCAACGACAAGATGCCGGCCGATCACCCGACCTCCAGCATCGTGCACAACGATTACCGCTTCGACAACGTGATCCTCGACCCGGCCAACCCGATGCAGATCATCGGCGTGCTGGACTGGGAGCTGACCACCCTCGGCGATCCGCTGATGGACCTGGGCAACACCCTGGCCTACTGGATCGAAGCGGGCGACCCGGCGCCGGTGCAACTGATGCGCCGCCAGCCGAGCAACGCCCCGGGCATGCTGACTCGCCAGCAGTTTGTCGACTATTACGCCGAACGCGCCGGCATCCAGATCGGCAATTTCGACTTCTACTACACCTACGGCCTGTTCCGCCTGGCCGGCATCGTGCAACAGATCTACTACCGCTTCTTCCATGGCCAGACCCAGGACAAACGCTTCGCGCAGTTCATTCACATGAACAAGCTGCTGGAGCAGATGAGCCTGCAAGTCATCAAGAAATCCAGCCTCTGATCGTCCCGACGCGCCAGGCACACAATAAGGAAAAACCATGTCCAAGACTCAGTTGTTCGACCTCGACGGCAAGATCGCTTTCGTCTCCGGCGCCAGCCGCGGCATCGGTGAAGCCATCGCCAAGCTGCTGGCCCAGCAAGGCGCCCATGTGATCGTCTCGAGCCGCAAGCTCGAAGGCTGCCAGCATGTGGCCGACGCCATCGTCGCCGCTGGCGGCAAGGCCACCGCCATCGCCTGCCATATCGGCGAGATGGAGCAGATCAGCCAGGTGTTCGCCGGTATCCGCGAACAGTTCGGGCGCCTGGACATCCTGGTCAACAACGCCGCCACCAACCCGCAGTTCTGCAACGTGCTGGACACTGACCTGAGCGCCTTCCAGAAGACCGTCGATGTGAACATCCGCGGCTACTTCTTCATGTCGGTGGAGGCCGGCAAGCTGATGCGCGACAGCGGCGGCGGCAGCATCATCAACGTGGCTTCGATCAACGGCGTGTCCCCGGGCATCTTCCAGGGCATCTACTCGGTGACCAAGGCCGCGGTGATCAACATGACCAAGGTCTTCGCCAAGGAATGCGCGCAGTTCGGTATCCGCTGCAACGCCCTGCTGCCGGGCCTGACCGACACCAAGTTCGCCTCGGCGCTGGTGAAGAACGACGCCATCCTCAAGACCGCCCTGGCGCAGATCCCCCTCAAGCGCGTGGCCGACCCGAGCGAAATGGCCGGCGCCGTGCTCTACCTGGCCAGTGATGCCTCGAGCTACACCACGGGCGTATCGCTGAATGTGGACGGCGGTTTCCTGTCCTGATCGACCTTCGCAATACAACAAAGGCAGCCTGCGGGCTGCCTTTTTAGTGCCCGGCACCAGCACCTCGCCCCAACCTTTCTCAAACAGAAAACCAAACCTGTCACAGTTCTGGTATCAAGCTCGTAACACTCTATAAATATTTTGTTACACGCTCATTTGTCATGCTATAACCCTCTCGCAGTTAGTTTTCTGCAACACCACTCATGCGAAAAACCATTGTTTGAAAACAGCGGAGGTCGATGTGTGTCTTAAAGAAAAACAACTTGAGGATCAACAACTAACCATTCGTTGATTGTCGACTTCCCAATATGTACCACCTAGTGAGTATCAAGCGATACAGTAACGATAACCGAGACTGAACTCCCTATTGCTCAGTAAAAACAATAAGCACACCACGTGCTTCTAAACAGCACCTTTGTTTCAGCCCATCATTTACACCCTGCCTATTACAAGAGATCGAAACATCAGTTTCGACCAAGGACATATCTCAAGGAAAAGGAACATGGACGTAGCAGGTATCGCTTCAGACAAACGCAGCAACCATTTAAAACCGGCTTCCCTGAGCCCTGTCGCAATGGCCATCGCCTTGTGGCTGGGTCAGGGCCAGATGGCTCTGGCAGATAATCCGCCCACCGGCTCGCCCTATACACCCCAGGTATTGGAGGCTGCGTTCAGGAAAGCCGCTGCGTCATTCGCGCCGGGTACCGCCGTGTATACCAACTTGCGTTTTGGTGTAGGCAATACCCTGGACCTGGCAGCCAAAGAGTTTGCCGCACAATCGACAAAGTTCGACTCGTTGCTCCAGCAGAACTACGAGTTGCAGACGGAAAACCTGTCGATCAGTGCAATGCTCGGCGATACGAGCAAGCCACTTGATTACAACAACAATCTGGATCGCTATAAAAGCCGCCTGTTCAGCAACTCCGGCCGTTATACCCAGAACATATTCGATTTCGCCAAAGCGATTATTGCCAACCTGCCGGCGGCCCAACCTTATACCTATATAGAGCCGGGTGTGGCCACGGACCTGCACAAACAACTCAATGCCGGACAGTCATGGTCCGCCGCGACCGGCAACTGGAGCAATAACGCGCAAACCTGGAAGACTCCGGAAGCCCAGGTCAACTCCGGCCTGGACCGGACCAACGCCTATTACGCCTATGCCCTGGGTATCACCGGGAAAGGGGTAAACGTCGGCGTGCTGGACTCGGGCATCCTCAGTGAACATTCGGAATTCCAGGGCAAGAACGCCGCAGGCGAAAACCGTGTGCAGGCAGTCACCTCTACCGGCGAATACTACGCAACCCATCCGCGCTATCGGTTGGAGGTGCCTGCCGGCGAGTTCCACAAAGGTGAGCACTTCAGTATTGCGGGTGAGTACGACCCGAGCTTCAACGACGGCCACGGCACGGAAATGTCCGGAGTACTGGCAGCCAGTCGCAATGGTACCGGCATGCACGGCATCGCCTTCGACGCCAATCTGTTCGTGGCCAACACCGGCGGCAGCGACAACGACCGTTATCAAGGCTCCAACGACCTCGACTACAACGCCTTCATGGCCAGCTACGACGCGCTGGCGGCGAAAAAAGTGTCGATCGTCAACCAGAGCTGGGGGCAGAACTCGCGTAATGACGTAGAGAACCACTTCGGCACTGTCGGCGACAGCCCGCAGGATATCCTCAGGGACATGACCGCCGCCTACCGGCCGTTCTGGGACAAGGCCCACGCGGGCCAGAAGACCTGGATGGATGCCATGGCCGACGCCGGCCGGCAGTACTCGTTCATCCAGATCATCTCCGCCGGCAACGACAGCCATGGCGCCAACCCGGACACCAACGCCAACCTCCCCTATTTCAAGCCGGACCTGGAATCCAAGTGGCTGTCCATCACCGGTTATGACGAGAGCGGCGCCCAGGTCTACAACCGCTGCGGCACCTCCAAGTGGTGGTGCGTCATGGGGGTTTCCGGCATTCCGTCCGCAGGACCGGAAGGCGAGATCATCCCCAACGCCAACGGCACCTCGGCGGCCGCCCCCAGCGTTTCCGGCGCCCTGGCCCTGGTGATCCAGCGCTTTCCCTACATGACCGCGAGCCAGGCCCGCGATGTCTTGCTGACCACCTCCACCCTGCAAACCCCGGACGGCCCGGACACCGCGGTCGGCGACCGAACGGGCGGACGCACCTACGACAACCTGCAACCGGTGCACGACGCCGCTCCCGGCACCCCGCAGGTGCCAGGCGTGGTCAACGGCTGGGGCCTGCCCAACCTGAAAAAGGCCATGCAGGGCCCGGGACAGTTCGTCGGAGCACTGGCCGTGGCGCTGCCCGCCGGCACCCGCGATATCTGGGCCAACGACATCTCCGACGAAGCGATCCGTGCCCGACGCAGTGAAGACGCCGCCGAACAGGCCACCTGGAGCGCGATCAAGCAGCACAAAGGTTGGGGCAACGGTCTACCGGCCGGGGCCTCGGCGGACGATCAATTCCAGTACGAGATCGGCATGACCCGGGAACAGGCAACGCTGACCCGCGGCCTGGACCCGCTGACCGGCCAGACCTATGTCGGCAGCCTGATAAAGTCCGGGGATGGGGAACTGCTACTCGACGGCCAGAGCAGCTATTCGGGCAGTACCTGGGTCCGTGGCGGCAAGCTCTCGGTGGACGGCAGCTTGACCTCCAGCGTGACGGTCGATGGCAGCGCCGTGGGCACCGTCGATGCCAATAACCAGGTGGTCACCCGTATCGGCGGCACCCTGGCGGGTAACGGCAGCATCGGCACCCTGCTGGTGAATAACGGCGGTACCGTGGCCCCCGGCCATTCGGTCGGCACCCTGCACACCGGCGACGTCACGTTCAACCCGGGTTCGGTGTACGCGGTGGAAGTCGCCGCCAACGGGCAGACCGACACCCTCCAGAGCACGGGCGTGGCTACTCTCAACGGCGGACAGGTCACCCTCTCCATGGAAAACAGCCCCAACCTGCTGTCTGCGGCCCAGGCCAGCAGCTACCTGGGCCAGCAGTTCAACATCCTCAGCGCCAGCCAGGGTATCAACGGCCAGTTCGCTTCCGTCGCCCCCGGTTTCTTGTTCCTCGACACCCGCCTGAACTACCAGCCGAACCAGCTGAACCTGGGCATCTACCGCAACCAGACCGCGTTCGCCAGCGTAGCCTTGACCCGTAACGAGCGTGCCGTCGCCAGCGCCATCGACACATTGAGCGCAGGTAATCCGGTGTACGAGAGCATCCTGGCCTCCGACTCGGCGGAACTGGCGCGACAAGCCTTCAACCAGCTCGATGGCCAGGTGCACTCCGACATCGCCGCTGCGCAGATCGCTGACAGCCGTTACCTGCGCGACGCAGTCAACGGCCGCCTGCAACAGGCTCAGGTCCTGGATACCGATATGGATATCCAGGCCAGCAGCAATGGTGGCTGGGTGCAATTGCTCGGCGGCCACAGGCAAGTCGACGCCGATCACAACGCCACGCGCTACAGCACTTCCACCACCGGCGTCCTGCTCGGTCTGGACACCGACGTCGGCGATGGCTGGCGCGTCGGTGCGGCAACCGGCTACACCAGAACCGATCTGAACGGAGCCTCCAGGACTTCCGCCGACAGCGACAACTATCACCTGTCGATCTATGGCGGCAAACGTTTCGACAGCATCGCCCTGCGCCTCGGCGGAGCCACCACCTGGCACCGCTTCGACACTTCCCGTGACGTGGCGTACGGCAACCAGTCGAGCCATGAAAAAGCCAACTACAACGCGCGTACCGATCAGGTGTTCGGCGAAATCGGCTACACCCGGTGGGCGGCTTTCGAGCCCTTCGCCAACCTCAGCTACATCAACTTCCAGAACGACTCGTTCAAGGAACGCGGCGGTGCAGCAGCCTTGCATGGCAGCAAGCAAAGCCAGGACGCCACGCTCTCGACCCTTGGCCTGCGAGGTCATACGCAATTGCCGGTGAGCGCCACCCGCTCGGTGACCTTGCGTGGCGAGCTGGGCTGGGAACACCAGTACGGCGACCTGGATCGTGAAACCTCATTGAAATTTGCCGGCAGTGCGGCGGCCTTTGCGGTGAACGGCGTGCCGGTGTCTCGCGATGGCGCGGTGGTCAAGGCCGCTGCGGAAATGGCCATGAGCAAAGACACCCTGGTGTCGCTGAACTACACCGGGCTGGTGTCCGGCCATGGCGGTGGCAGCTCGGTCAACCTGGGGTTCACCTTCCAGTTCTGACCCTGCTCAGGTGATCGGCCCATGGGTGCAATGACTGTTCATTGCACCCTTTTTATTTGCGCCCTTCGGCTTTCCCGGCCGGGTTGCCGAGCAGCAGCGCGCTGCTGAAAATTTATTCCATAGATTGCAATTACGGAATTTTTATTCCATAAAGAGCACTCCTTACAACAACAATTCTGCAAGGGGTCGGCGATGGGTGAACTTGGAATAGGCTTGATCGGCACGGGCTTCATGGGCCGGGCCCATGCGTTGGCGTTCCGTAATGTCAGCGCGGTGTTCGAGTTGCCGGTGCGCCTGCACCTGGCGGCGCTGGCCGATGCCGACCGCCAGCGCGCCGAACATTGCGCCGCGGCCTGGGGTTTCGCCCGGGCTCACGGCGACTGGCAACGGCTGATCGACGACCCCAGGGTCGACCTGGTGGCGATCACCACCCCCAATCACCTGCACTTCCCCATGGCCATGGCCGCCCTGAAGGCCGGCAAGGCGGTGTACTGCGAAAAGCCCCTGGCGGTCAGCGTCGAACAGGCGCAGCAGATGCAGCAAGCGGCCAAGGCCGCCGGGGTGGTCACCCGGGTCGGCTACAACTACCAGCACAACCCGATGATCGTGCAGGCCAAGGCGCTGATCGACAGCGGCGAACTGGGGCAGATCGTCAGCTTCCAGGGCGAATTCAGCGAAGACTTCATGGCCGACCCGGCCTCGCCCTTCTCCTGGCGCTGCGATCCGCAGCACGCCGGTGGCGCCCTGGCCGACCTGGGCAGCCACCTGCTGGCCATGGCGCGTTATCTGCTGGGCGAGGTCGAGGCGGTCTGCGCCGACAGCCAGACCGTGCACCACCAACGCCCGGCCAGCGCCGGTAGCCAGGAGCAGCGCCCGATCGCCGTGGACGACCAGGCCCACGCCCTGCTGCGTTTCGCCAGCGGCGCCCGCGGCACCTTCAGCAGCAGCTGGCTCAAACACGGCTACAAGAACCACCTGAGTTTCGAGATCAGCGGCACCCGCGGCACCCTGGCCTTCGACCAGGAACGCCTCAACGAACTGCGCCTGTACCGGGCCGGCGATAGCGGCTTCCAGCGCCTGCTGGCCGGGCCCGCCCTGCCCGGCTACGCCGCCTTTAGCCCGGCCCCGGGGCATCAACTGGGCTACAACGAGCTCAAGACCCTGGAGGTCCATGAGCTGATCATGGCGCTTAGCGGCCAAGGGCAAGACGGGACGGATTTCGCCGAGGCCTGGCAGGTCGAGCGCCTGGCGGCGGCGATCCGCCTTGCCGCCGCCGAACAGCGCTGGGTGACCCTGTAGCCGCTGCTGAGCCAAGGCGAAGCTGCGAAAAGGTCCGCAGGACCTTGCTTGGCGGCCTCAGGATCGCGGCGTCTGCTGCGCAGCCGTTCGCAGCCTGCGGCAGCGGCTACAAGGGTAATGCCGCCAGGCGTGCGGCCAGAGCCTTGGCCTGGCTGGCCACGTCGGTCACCGCGGTGCTTTCCCACCACATGCCGCGCAAGGGCGGGCCCATGGCGAACAGCCGGCGGGCGACCTGCCCTTCGCCATCCACCACCGCGCCGCCAGCATCGGCACAGATCCCCAGGGCCAGCGGCCCCGGCGTGATCAGGCCACGGGCCAGCAGTTGCTGCGGCAACGGCCGAGCGACCCGGCGCCAGTCGTATTCGATGCCGCTGGAGTTGATCAGCGCATCCCCCGCGACCCAGCGGGCTTGCGCTTCGCCACGGCGGCGGATGCAAATCGCCAGGCGCCCATCCGCCGAAGGCTCCAGGCCCTTGAACGAGGCCGCCTGGATGCGCAAGCGCCCTTCCCCGTGCAAACGCGCCACCAGCTCGGCGCTCAGCGGCGGCGAACGGTGGTGATGGCTTTCCCACCACGGCCGCACATGGCGCACGAACTGCCGGCGCTGCACGTCCGTGGCCTGGCTCCACAAGCGCCCGATATGGGCACGCACCGTGTCCAGCGGCGCCTGCCAGTCCACGCCATTCGCCAGGGCCTGGCGACATTGCCGACGCAGCTCGCGCAGCAACTGGCGCGGGCTGCGCAGGCTGGGATCCTCGGCGAGGAAGTCGACCCAGGCCGGTGGCTGGCGCCGCACATGGGGCAACAGGCCGTGGCGCGAGAACACCTCGATCGGCCCGCGATGCCCGGCCTGCTCCAGGGACACCACGGCGTCGACCATGGTCAGCCCGGAGCCGATGATCAGCACCGTGGCCTGCGGGTCGAGCCGGCTCATGGCCGAAACGTCCCAGGGGTCCAGCGCGGCGGCATTGAGGCCACTGGACTGGGTCTGCGGCGTGCGTGCCGCCGGGAACATGCCGGTGGCCAGCACGGCAAAGGCGCCGCGTAGTTGCTGGCCGTCGTTGAGGGTCAGCCAGGCACCCTCGGCGTCGGCCTGCAAGCCCACCACCTCGGCGCGCACATGCGCCACCGTCGAGCCCTGCGAGGCGCCCATCGCCTGGGCCTCGGCCAGCCGCTGCTGGACATACAGGCCGAAGATCCCGCGCGGAGGAAACAGCTCGCTGATGGGCACAGGCTGCTGCTTCGACTCCGGCCAGCCACCGGCGGCGATGTAATCGGTCAGCCATTGAGTCAGGTCATCGGCGTTGTCCGGGTCGACGCTCATGCGCGCGGCGTTGCCGTTCAGGGTGTGACCCAGTTCGACGGCGCTGTAGGCCTCGCCGCGCCCCAGTTCGCTGCGCGGCTCGATCACTAGCACCTGGCGCCGGCCCGGCAGGCGCAGCAGTTGGGCGGCGAGCAAGGCGCCACTCAGGCCGCCGCCGACAATCAGCACATCGGCGTCACGGGTGGCGCCGCTCGCCTGTCCGTTGGGTGTTTGGCTCATGGGGTTCTCACGGGTCAGTGCCTGCCTAGGTAGAAGTCCTGCAGATCGCCCCGGGCCAGCAGTTCATCGGTCGTGCCGGACCAGGCCACGCGCCCGGTGTCGAGCACGTAGGCCCTGGAGGCGTACTTGAGCGCCACATTAATGTTTTGTTCGGCGATCAGGAAGCTCACCCGCGCCTCGCGATTGAGTTGCGCGACGATTTCGAAAATCTCCTGGACGATGATCGGCGCCAGGCCCATGGACGGTTCGTCCAGCAGCACCAGGCGCGGCCGGGTCATCAGCGCGCGGCCGAGGGCGACCATCTGCTGCTCGCCGCCCGAGGTCAGCCCGGCGCGGGTGCCGCGCTTGGTCTTCAGGCGCGGGAACCAGGCGTAGATGCGCTCCAGGTCGGCGGCCAGCTCCCGGCGGCTCAAGCCACGGACAAAACCGCCGCTGCGCAGGTTGTCCTCCACCGTCAACTGCGGGAACACATGGCGCCCCTCCAGCACATGGACCATGCCCTGGCGCACCCGCTGGCTCGGATCGACGCCGGCGCTGTCCTGGCCGAGAAAGGCGATCGAGCCACAGCTGACCTCGGCCCGCTCGGCGCGCAGCAGCCCGGAGATCGCCTTGAGGCTGGTGCTCTTGCCGGCGCCGTTGGCCCCCAGCAAGGCGACTATGCCGCCCTCGGGCACGCTCAGGGAGACCCCGGCCACCGCGAGAATCGCACCATCGTAGATCACCTCGATATCGCGCACCTGCAACAGGTCGTCGGCCGTAGCGGCCGGAGCGGTCTGGCTCATGCTTCATTCATCCCCGGCGCAGCTGCGTGGCGTGAGGTTCTTCTCCTTGGCGAAGGCCGCCGACTTCTCGTCGATCAGCGGCCGCAGCAAGGCGCGGTCGGCGGCGATCCAGTCGCTGATCAGGGTCCAGTGGGCGCCGTCCCACTGCTGCACCCGCGCCGAACCGCCGCCCTCGTGATCGCGGCAGGACAGCTTGAGGTTCTGCATCAACCCCAGGTAACCCATGGCCTTGAGCCGGGCGTCGTCGATGTTCAGGTGCTCCAGGCCCCAGCGGCCTTCTTCGCCGTTGAGCGGGCGCTGGCCGAACTTGCCCTGGGCGGTGCGGATCGCTTCGACCGCCACCGCGGCGTTCACCAGCCCGGAGTTGTAGTACACGCTGCCGAAGTTCTTCAGGTCCGCAAGGTCACTCTTACCCTGGTCGAGGATGTGTTGCTTGAGACGCCGGTGGATGTCGAAATCGCTTCCCGCCGGATAAGGCGTCAGCGCCAGGTAGCCTTTGGCCGCCGCGCCGGCCGGCAATACGTCTTCGCTGGAGCTGGCCCAGATGTCGCCGATGATGTGGTCCACCGGGAAGCCGAAGCGCGCGGCGGTCTTCACCGCCACCGGGGTCGAGACGCCCCAGGTGCGCAGGAACACCCAGTCGGGGTTCTGCTGGCGCACCTGGCGCCATTGCGCCGACTGCTCGTTACCCGGATCGGCCACCGGAATCTGGATGTTCTCGAAGCCGTACTTCTGCGCCAGCAGCTTCAGCGGGCCGAGGGTTTCCCGGCCATAGGCCGAATCGTGGTAGACCGTGGCGATCTTCTTGCCCTTGAGCTTGTCGAAGCCGCCCTCGCGCTCGGCGATATAGTTCACCAGGGTCGACGCCTCGCTGTAGAAGGTCAGCATCACCGGGAAGTTATAGGGAAACACCGTGCCGTCGGTGGCTTCGGTACGGCCGTAACCCAGGGTGATCAGCGGGATCTTGTCGACCTCGGCGCGCTCGCTCAGGGCATAGGCCGCCGGTGCGCCGTTGGGCTGGTAGACCGCCACCGGCGCGCCATCCAGGCCGTTCTTGAAGCGCTCGTAGCACTCGATGCCCTTCTCCGCCGTCCACTCGGTCTCGCACTCCTGCCAGACCAGCTTGACCCCGTTGATCCCGCCTTCCACCTGATTGATGTAGTTCAGGTAGTCGATCATGCCGGCCCACACCTGCACCCCGCTGGAGGCATAGGCGCCGACCCGGTAAGTGGCCAGCGGAAAGAACTGCTGGTCCGCCGCGGCCTGCGCCACGGGCGCCGCGCCGCCGAGGATCGCCAGCGCCACCGCGACGCCGGCCAGGGAACGTTTCAAGGATGCACGCATATCTTCTCTCTACTC
Organism: Pseudomonas sp. LAMO17WK12:I10; assembly: GCF_900215185.1. NCBI lineage: Bacteria > Pseudomonadati > Pseudomonadota > Gammaproteobacteria > Pseudomonadales > Pseudomonadaceae > Pseudomonas > Pseudomonas sp. LAMO17WK12:I10. The sequence goes on from NZ_OBDX01000009.1 coordinate 143,038, forward strand.
AGGAGTGGAATTCAGAAACGCAGCGGCCACTGCCCCAGCCGTTGACGGAGATTGCCCAACAAGCGGATCAAGCCCTCCGGCTCCTTGATCAGGAACAGGATGATCAGCACGCCGAAGATGATTTTCTGCAGGTTCTGCAACTGCCCGGCATCCACCGCACCGCCCGCCAGGGTTTGCCCGGCGTGGCTCAACAGGATCGGCAGCAGGCTGATAAAGGCCGCGCCGACGAAGTTGCCGGCCACGCTGCCCATGCCGCCGATAATGATGATGAACAGGATCTGGAACGAACGATTGATATCGAAGCTGCTGGCGCTGGCGGTGCCCAGGTAGGCGAAGGCCCACAGGGCGCCGGCGATGCCCAGGTAGAAGGAACTGACGGCGAACGCCAGGCGCTTGTAGCGCGCCACCGGAATGCCGATCACCGCCGCCGCGGTGTCCATGTCGCGAATCGCCATCCAGTTGCGCCCGACCTGGCTGCGCACCAGGTTCAACGCGACCCAGGTCAACAGCAGCACGCAGGCCAGGGTCAGCAGGTAACGCCCGACCGGGGTATTGAGGTCATGGCCGAACAGGCTCAGCCGGGGCGCCGAGATGGTCCCCGAGGAGCCGTAGTTGTAGAACCAGGGAAACTTGACGAACAGCCACTCCAGGAAGAACTGCGCCGCCAGGGTGGTGACCATCAGGTAGAAGCCCTTGATCCGCGAACTGGGCAGGCCGAACAGCCAGCCCACCGCCGCGCTGATCAAGCCGCCGCCGAGCAGCGCCAGGGGCAGGCCCAGCTCCGGCAGGCGCAGCAGGAAGCCATAGGTGGCGAAGGCTCCGACCGCCATGAAGCCGGCGGCGCCGACCGAGGTCTGGCCGGTGTAGCCGGTGAGCAGGTTGAGGCCGAGCCCGGCCAGGGACAGCACCAGGAACGGAATCAGAATGGCGTTGAGCCAATAGTCGTTACCCACCAGGGGCACGCCGACCAGGGCCAGCAACAGCAGGCCGCCCAGGCCCCAGGGCAGGCGGCGCGGGATCAACAGCACAGGCGCGGTGGCCTGGGTCAGGGGAATGGACATGGGTTCAGACTCGCTCGATGGCGCGCTCGCCGAACAGGCCGGCGGGACGGATATAAAGGAAGGCCAGGGCCAGCACATAGGCGAACCAGGGGGTGATGCCGCCGCCGATCAGCGGGCCGATGTAGACCTCGGCCAGGTTCTCCGCGGCGCCGACGATCAGCCCGCCGACTATAGCCCCGCCGATCGAGGTGAAGCCGCCGATGATCAGCACCGGCAAAGCCTTGAGCACCACCAGCGACAGCGAGAACTGCACGCCCTGGCGCGCGCCCCAGAGCAGCCCGGCCACCAGCCCGACGATGCCGGCCACGGCCCAGACGATCTGCCAGATGCGGTTGAGGTTGATGCCGATCGACAGCGCGGCCGTGGTGTCGTCGGCCACCGCCCGCAGCGACACACCGATCCGGGTCTTGTTGAACAGCAGCGCCAGCACCGTCACCAGCACCACGGCCGTGGCCGCGGCGATCAGGTCGAACTGGCTGAGCATCAACGGCCCGAGGAACAGCGGCACGTCGTCGATGCCCAGGTCCAGCGCCCTGACCTGGGAGCCCATCAGCCCCTGGGCCAGGCCTTCGATGATGAACGACAGGCCCAGGGTGGCCATGAACAGGGTGATCTGCGAACGATTGACCAATGGCCGCAGCACCAGCCGCTCGATCAGCCAGGCGCCGGCGATCATCACCAGCACCGTCGCCAGCAGCGCCAGGACAAAGGGCACGCCCTGGTCGTGCAGGCTGACGAAGGTCAGCGCGGCGAACAGCAACATCGCGCCCTGGGCGAAATTGAACACGCCGCTGGCCTTGTAGATCAGCACGAAGCCGATGGCCACCAGCGAATACAGGGTGCCGGCCAGCAGGCCGCCCAGCAGGGTTTCGAGGAAAAAGCTCATCAGTGCACCGCCCCCAGGTAGGCGGCGATCACCTCGGGGTCGGCCTGCACTTCGGCCGGGGTGCCGTCGCCGACCTTGCGCCCGTAGTCCAGCACCACCACATGGTCGGACAGGTCCATGACCACGTTCATATCGTGCTCGATCAGCACCACCGTGGTGCCCAGGTCGCGGTTGATGTCGGCGATGAAACGCGCCATGTCCTGTTTTTCCTCGGCGTTCATCCCGGCCATGGGCTCGTCCAGCAGCAACAGGCTGGGCCCGGCGATCAGGGCCCGGCCCAGCTCGACGCGCTTTTGCAGGCCGTAGGACAGGTTGCCCACCGGCACGTCGCGCTGCGCCTGCAACTCGAGGAACTCGAGAATGCCCTGGGCCAGTTGCCGATGGGCCTCGGCCTCGCGCCGCGCCCGGGGCAGCCCCAGGGCCTGTTCGATAAAGCTGGCGCGGGTGTGCCGCGACAGGCCGCTGAGCAGGTTGTCGATCACGCTCATCTTCTTGAACAGCGCGTTGTTCTGGAAGGTGCGGCCGATGCCCCGGCGCGCGGCCTGCAAGGGGTCGATGCGCTGGAACGCTTCGCGGTCGAAGACAATCGAGCCGGCGTCGAAGCGATAGACGCCATTGAGGATATTGAGCAAGGAGCTCTTGCCGGCGCCGTTGGGCCCGATCAGCGCGCAGATCTCGCCGCGCGCGACCGCGAAGGACAGTTGGTTGATCGCCTTCACCCCCTTGAACGACAGGGAGATGGCATTGACTTGCAGGATGGGGTCGGCGGCGCTCATGCGATATTCCGTTTGAGTTCGGCCAGCCACACCGGCGCCGAAGGTGTCGAGGGGTTGCCGGGGGCCTGCCAGATGTAATCCAGGCGCTGGAACCCCAGGAGCCGGCGCACCCGGTTCTTCAGCAGCCGTTGCAGGGGGCGGTGCGGCTGGGCAATGGCCCAGTCGCACAGGCGGCGGCGCCAACTGCCCACGGGCGCCAGGCGGCTTTCGATGTCGTCGGCCAGGCGTTGCAGGCAAGGGCCCGAGAGCAGCAGGCCGCTGGGGGCGACATCGCGGCGGTCGCGGCTGGCCGAACCGCGGCTTTCCGGGAAGGCCAGGCTATGGCCGCTGTGCAGCCATTGGTGCAGCAAGACCCTCAGGCCTTCCGGCCAGTGCGTGCCCTCCTCGCTCCACAGCTGCGCGGCATGGGCCGGATGCCGCCAGTGGTTCTGGCGCTGGGGCTTTTCCCGGCTGCCGAGCAGGTCGCTGAAGGCCAGCACCGGCTGGCGCGAACCTTCCGGCAGGCGCGGAACAGGTTGATGGGCAATCAATAATTGCGGGGCCATGCCGTTTTCGCCGGCCGCGACCCAGCGCAGCAGTTGCTGGCGCGAATGCACGAAGGCATGGCTGGGGCGCAGGTTCCACAGGGCCTGGCGCAGGGCTTGCGGGTCGAGCTCGTCGCTCAGGGTCAGCACCTGGCCGCCCACCCGTTGCGCGGCCAGGGCCAGGAGCAGCAGGTTGGGCTCGAACAGGCCACTCAACGCCAGTCGCGAGCCTTCGTCGAAACCCTGTTGGCGCAGGCCGTCGGCCAGGCGCTCGACATCCCGCGCGGCGTCGATCCAGCGCCAGTTGTACCAATGGCCGTGGTGCTTGTGACGCAACGCGCTGGCCAGCGGGCTGACCTGCGCCCAGTGCTGCAACAGCTCCAGGGCCGCGGGCAGCAGCACAGTGTGTTCCGGTGTTCGCGCGTCCGCCGGGGGTGAACGCTTGAGTTCATGCACGCTCATGGACTGACCTCGATTCCTTGGGCAAAAGCGTGCGGTGGTCCGCTGGCTGTTTTTTGGTTTGCACTGCACCTGTAGCCGCTGCCGAAGGCTGCGATCGACCGACAGGTCGTGACGATCACACTGACGCTGAAGGTCCTTCGGACCTATCGCAGCCTGCGGCAGCGGCTACAGGGACGGTATCCGGATGGAGGCCACCTGCTGCTCCTGGCGATGCAAGGCCGCCAGGTCGCGATAAGCGCTGCCCGGATGGTTCTGCGGCAAACGCGGCCCGGCGCCGAACAGCTTCTCGCGCAAGGTGCCGGGGGCGTATTCGGTCTTGTACACGCCGCGCTTCTGCAACTCGGGGACCAGCAGTTCGACGGCATCGACAAAGGTTTCGTGGGTCAGCGCATAGGCCAGGTTGAAGCCGTCCACATCGGTGTCCTCGACCCACTCCTGGAGCAGGTCGGCCACGGTTTCCGGGCTGCCGACGAACAGCGGGCCGAAGCCGCCGATGCCGACCCAGTCCGCTAGCTCATGGGGCGTCCAGACCTTGTTCGGGTCGGCCGTGGAGAAGGCTTCCACCGCCGACTGGATGGCGTTGGTGTGCACATGCTTGAGTGGCTCGTCGGGCTTGAACTGGCTGAAGTCGATGCCGGTCCAGCCGGAAATCAGCGCCATGGCGCCCTCGTAGCTGACCCAGGACTTGTACTCCTCGAACTTGGCCCTGGCCTTGGCGTCGGTCTCGCCGAGGATCACCGTCTGCAGGTTGAAGATCAGGATCTGCGCCGGATCGCGCCCGGCCTCGGCGGCGCGGCGGCGGATATCGGCCACGGTCTTCTTCAGCAGCACCTTGGACGGCGCGGCGACGAACACGCACTCGGCCTGCTCGGCGGCGAACTGCTTGCCACGGCTCGACGCCCCGGCCTGGAAGAGCACCGGGGTGCGTTGCGGCGAAGGCTCGCAGAGGTGGATGCCCGGCACCTGGAAATGTTTACCGAAGTGCTGGATCTCATGGATCTTGCTCGGGTCGCTGAAGATCCGCCGTTCCCGGTCGCGCAGCACCGCGCCCTCTTCCCAACTGCCTTCCCAGAGCTTGTAGCAAACCTGCAGGTATTCCTCGGCGTAGTCGTAGCGGGCGTCGTGCTCGGTCTGGGCTTTCTGCCCCAGGTTCTTCGCCCCGCTTTCCAGGTAGGAGGTGACGATGTTCCAGCCGGCGCGGCCGCGGGTCAGGTGGTCGAGGGTCGAAAGACGCCGGGCGAAGGGATAGGGATGCTCGAACGACAGCGACGCGGTCAGGCCGAAGCCCAGGTGCTCGGTGACCAGGGCCATGGGCGGGATCAGTTGCAGCGGGTCGTTGACCGGCACCTGGGCCGCCTGGCGGATCGCCGCCTCGCCGTTGCCCTGGTAGACGTCGTAGATGCCCAGCACATCGGCGATAAACAGGCCGTCGAACTTGCCGCGTTCGAGGATCCGCGCCAGGTCGGTCCAGTATTCGAGGTCCTTGTACTGCCAGGAGCGATCCCGGGGGTGGGCCCACAGGCCCGGCGACTGGTGGCCGACACAGTTCATGTCGAACGCGTTGAGACGGATTTCCCGGGCCATCAAACAGCACTCCTGAAACTGGGCGGCACCACACCATTGAGGCGGTAGTTGCCGATCAACGGGTATTTCCAGCGCAAGGGTTCACCCTGCGCGGCGGGCAGCGGGCTGCGCTGGCCGGTCAGCTCGAACTCGGCGTTGCTCACCGCGAGCAAGGCCTCGCGGCTGGCGATGGCCGCCTCGGCCTGGGCCACGCCGATTTCGGCGACGTCGTGCTCCCTGGCGAGCAGGGATTGCGCCCGTTCCTGCAGGGCGGCGGCGACTTCGATACGGATCAGCAGGTCGCCAAAGCGGCTGATCACATAAGGGTCGTCGCTGGCTCGGGCCAGGCCGCTGCCGGGCCAGGGTTTGGCCTGCTCACGGACAAACTTGAGGGTCGATTGCAGCAGTTCGCGGGCGCGGCGCAGGTCGTCCTGACTGTGCTCGGGCTGTTCATCGGCGCGTTTTTCATGGGCGGTGGCTTGGCTCAATGCGTTCATGGGCGGTTCCTCAGTTCCAGGCGTGGCGGGCCGGCTTGACGCCGTTGAGCAGGAAGTTGCCGATCAGGTGGTATTTCCAGCGCGCCGGGTCATGCAAGGTGTGGGTCCGCGCGTTGCGCCAGTAGCGGTCGAGGTTGTACTTGCCCAGCACCGAGCGAGTGCCGGCCAGTTCGAACAGCTTGCTGCTGGCGAGCAAGGCACTTTCCGCCGACAGCACCTTGGCTTGCGCCACCACCACCGAGGCCTGGGCCACGGTGTCTTCGTTGGGTTCGCGCAGTGCCTGGTCGATGGCCAGGCCGGCTTTTTCCAGGATCGCCTCGGTGCCGTGCACTCGCCATTCCAGGTCGCCGATGGCGGCGATAGTGAACGGGTCCTGCCAGCCATGATCCTGGCCACTGTCGATCCAGGGGCGCGACTGGCGCGCGTGGCGCTTGGCTTCTTCCAGGGCGCCGACTGCCAGGCCGGTGTCCACCGCCGCCTGGATGATCTGCGAGATCGGCCCGTCGGCGGTGGGCTCGTCGAATGCGCGATGGGCCGGGATCACCGCGCTCAGTGGCACCTGCACCGCATCGAGGGTGACCCCGCCGCTGGCCGTGGTGCGCTGGCCGAAACCGTCCCAGCTGTCGATCACCGTCAGGCCGGGGTTGTCCCGCTCGATAAAGGCGATGAACGCCTTGTTCTCTTCGTCGACCGCCACCGCCGGCACGATATGGGCGAACAAGGCGCCGGTGCAGTAGAACTTCTCGCCGTCGATCCGCGCGCCGTCGGCGTTGAAACGAATGCGGGTCTCGAAGGCGCCGGCATGCTTGCTGCCGGCTTCGGAGAACGCATTGCCGAAGCGATAGCCCTGCAGCACCTTGGCGAAGTAGTAGCGCTTCTGCTCCTCGCTGGCGGTCTGCAGCAGGATGTCGAGCACGCCCAGGTGGTTCTGCGGCAACTGGCCGAGGGACGAGTCGGCGGCGGAAATGATCTTGATCACCTGCGCCACCGTCACGTAGGACACCCCGGCGCCCCCGTAGGCCTTGGGAATGGTGATGCCCCACAGGCCGCTGGCGGAGAACTCGTCCAACTCGGCGAACGGCAGGCGCCGCTCGCGATCGCGCACGCTGGCTTCGACGGCGAAACGTTCGGCCAGGGTCCGGGCAACGGCGATAGCCTCGGCGTCGGAGTGGATGATGTGGGCGGTTCGGGTGGGTTGAGCAGTGGCTGTCATGGCCGACTCCAGGTCCTGTCGAATGCGGAAGATCCGTTCTGACCTGGAGATTGCAGAAGTCGTGCCGAAGACTATAAGTCTTATAAATCAGTAAGTTGATTGATATTTATAAGAAACAGCATCAATTGAAAACAGGCAAAATGTTCAAGCACTGTTGCCCAGGCAACAGTGCTCAGATCACCACGTTGCGCACGAAACGCACCGCCACCGCCCCATCGTTGCGATAGGCATGCGGCAGGTTGCTGGCGAACATGAAGAACTCGCCGCTGTCCAGGCGCCGCTCCTGCTCGCCCAGGACCAGGGTCAGGCAACCCTCGAAGACATACAACTGCTCGCTCCAGCCTTCGGCGTCCGGTTCCGACAGGTATTGCTCGCCCGGCTCCAGGCGCCACTCCCACAGCTCCACTTCGCGGCAGGCGTTGGCCTTGGCCAGCAGCACCGCCTTGCTCCCGGGAATCAGCCCGGCCCAGGCCAGCTCGTTGATCCGGCTCGGGTCGCGGGCATCGGGGGCCTGGATCAGGTCGCTGAAGGCCACGTCCAGGGCTTCGGCCACCCGGTCCAGGGTGCTGAGGCTGACATTCTTCTCACCGGCCTCGATGGCCACCAGCATGCGCCGGCTGACCCCGGACTTTTCCGCCAGGGCGCTCTGGCTCAGCTCGGCGGCGTGGCGCAGGCGCCGGACGTTGTGACTGACATGCTGCAGCACGGAAGCGCGCTGCCCAGGATCTTTGTGCACTATATTGCTCACTGTATGGATTTGCGCAGTATACTGCCCAACTTCGCGGCGCATTGTGCGGCCGCCCCGGGTAGCACGCAAGGGCATGACGTCGGTGAACTCCAGCAAATCTTCTTCCTTCTTCCTCAAACTGAGCAAAGCCGAGTGCGTGCTGGTGCTGATCACCATGGTCTGGGGCGGCACCTTTCTCACGGTGCAGCACGCCATGACCGTCAGCGGCCCGATGTTCTTCGTCGGCCTGCGGTTCGCCGCGGCGGCCTGCATCGTCGGGCTGTTCTCCCTGCGTAGCCTGCGCGGGCTGACCCTGTTCGAACTCAAGGCCGGGGTCTTCATCGGCACCGCCATCATGCTCGGCTACGGCCTGCAGACCGTGGGCCTGCAAAGCATTCCCAGCAGCCAGTCGGCCTTTATCACCGCGCTGTACGTGCCCTTCGTGCCGCTGCTGCAATGGCTGTTCATGGGCAAGCGCCCGGGGCTGATGCCGAGCATCGGCATCATGCTGGCCTTCACCGGCCTGATGCTGCTCTCCGGGCCCAGCGGCGCCGCGCTGGACTTCAGCCCGGGAGAAATCGCCACCCTGATCAGCACCGTGGCCATCGCCGCGGAAATCATCCTGATCAGCACCTATGCCGGCCAGGTCGATGTGCGCCGGGTCACCGTAGTACAACTGGCTGCCACCTCGGTGCTGTCGTTCCTGATGGTGGTGCCGACCCAGGAAGCCATCCCGGACTTTTCCTGGCTGCTGCTGGCCAGCGCCCTGGGCCTGGGCGCCGCCAGCGCGGCGATCCAGGTGGCGATGAACTGGGCGCAGAAAAGCGTCTCGCCGACCCGCGCCACCCTGATCTACGCCGGCGAACCGGTGTGGGCCGGGCTGGTCGGGCGCATCGCCGGCGAACGCCTGCCGGCCCTGGCCCTGCTGGGCGGCGCGCTGATCGTCGCGGCGGTGATCGTCAGCGAGTTGAAGACCAAGGGTAAAGGTGGCGAGGTGATCGAGGCGGATCGGCTGGATGAGACCGCGGACTCGCAACGCTGAGCTAGCGCGGCAACGATTGGAGGATGGCCGCCAGTTCCTGCCGGGAGAGCTGGCCGGCCTGTACGGCGGCGACAATGTCTTCTCGTGTCATGGTTTTATCCGCGACCTGCTCGGGATCGATATTCCACAACCACAAGGGGCTGATCTGCTCCTGCCCCGGCCAGAAGGCCTTGGGCAAGGCTTCCTGGGCGATGACGCCCTTGTGATAGAAGTACGCCAGGTAACGGCCATGGCCCTCGGCAAAGCCGGTGTCGTAATAGAGCACGGTGCCGGCGGGCAAGGCCGCCGCCGCTTGCCCCTCGATCGACAAGGGTTCCAGGGTCTTGAAGCGGCTCATGCCGGCAGTGGGTCCGGCCAGGGTCAGCCACAGCCAGACGATCCAGCCGCCGAGGGCCATCAGCAGCAGACTGGCGAGGGTTTTGCGGATAAAGGTTCCGAGGGTCATAAAGGGCCTGTCTGCTTCCTTTCAAGCGGGTCCGTTGCCGAGGGGCGCGACCATAACACCGCGCGCAGCGCTTTGTTGTCATTCACCCGGGGCAAACTGCCATGATTTTCGCACTAGCCGGCTTTTTGTCCCCGGCCTTGAACGCCGTTCGAAGGGGTTTTGTAGGATCCTGCCACAGCTTCAAGGTTGGTGATCACAGAGTCGGCACGTATGATGCATCACAATTTCCCGCAGATTAGAAGCCTATGTCCCTGATAGTTCTACTGCTTCTGCCTTTTATCGGCAGCTGTCTGGCGGCCTTGCTGCCGCACAACGCGCGTAACACCGAGTCCCTGCTGGCAGGCCTGGTCGCCTTGGCCGGTAGCGTGGCGGTGGCCTCGATGTACCCGCAGATCGCCCATGGCGGCGTGATCCGTGAAGAATTCAACTGGCTGCCTAGCCTCGGCCTGAACTTCGTCCTGCGCATGGACGGCTTCGCCTGGCTGTTCTCCATGCTGGTGCTGGCCATCGGTACCCTGGTGTCGCTGTACGCACGCTACTACATGTCGCCGGAAGACCCGGTGCCGCGCTTCTTCGCGTTTTTCCTGGCCTTCATGGGCGCCATGCTCGGCCTGGTGATTTCCGGCAACCTGATCCAGATCGTGTTCTTCTGGGAACTGACCAGCCTGTTCTCCTTCCTGCTGATCGGCTACTGGCACCACCGCTCCGATGCCCGGCGCGGCGCCTACATGGCGCTGATGGTCACCGGCGCAGGGGGCTTGTGCCTGCTGGCGGGGGTCATGCTGCTCGGCCATGTGGTCGGCAGCTACGACCTGGACCAGGTCCTGGCTGCCGGAGATCTCATCCGAGCCCATGCCCTCTACCCCATTCTCCTGCCGCTGATCCTGATCGGCGCCCTCAGCAAAAGCGCGCAATTCCCCTTCCACTTCTGGCTGCCCCACGCCATGGCCGCGCCGACACCGGTCTCGGCCTACCTGCACTCGGCGACCATGGTCAAGGCCGGGGTGTTCCTCCTCGCTCGCCTCTGGCCGTCGCTGTCCGGCAGCGAAGAATGGTTCTGGATCGTCGGCGGCGCCGGGGCCGCGACCCTGGTGCTGGGCGCCTACTGCGCGATGTTCCAGAACGACCTCAAGGGCCTGCTGGCCTACTCGACCATCAGCCACCTGGGCCTGATCACCCTGCTGCTGGGCCTGAACAGCCCGCTGGCCGCGGTGGCCGCGGTGTTCCACATCCTCAACCACGCCACCTTCAAGGCCTCGCTGTTCATGGCCGCCGGCATCATCGACCACGAAAGCGGCACCCGCGACATCCGCAAGCTCAACGGCCTGATCAAGCTGATGCCGTTCACCGCGACCCTGGCCATGGTCGCCAGCGCCTCCATGGCCGGCGTACCGCTGCTCAACGGTTTCCTGTCGAAAGAGATGTTCTTCGCCGAGACGGTGTTCATCAATTCCACCGCCTGGGTCGAGGCCGCCCTGCCGGTGATCGCCACCATCGCCGGGACCTTCAGCGTCGCCTACTCCCTGCGCTTCACCGTGGATGTGTTCTTCGGCAAGCCGGCCGAAGACCTGCCGCACACGCCCCACGAGCCGCCACGCTGGATGCGCGCGCCGGTGGAACTGCTGGTGTTCACCTGCCTGCTGGTGGGGATCTTCCCGGCGCAGATGGTCGGCCCGCTGCTGGCCGCGGCCGCCCAGCCGGTGGTTGGCGGCACGCTGCCGGAGTACAGCCTGGCGATCTGGCACGGCCTGAATGCGCCGATGATCATGAGCCTGATCGCCATGTCCGGCGGCATCGTGCTCTACCTGCTGTTGCGTGCCCCGCTGGTGCGCGGTGATTTTGCCTATCCGCCGCTGATCGGCCGCTTCAACGGCAAGCGCCTGTTCGAGCGCAGCCTGGTGAGCATGATGCGCCTGGCCCGGCGCCTGGAACGGCGGATCAGCACCCAGCGCCTGCAGACCCAGCTGTTCCTGCTGGTGCTGGTGGCGGTGCTGGCCGGCCTGATCCCGATGCTCTACAGCAGCCTGAGCTGGGGCGACCGACCGAAGATCCCGGGCTCCATCGTCTTCGTCACCCTCTGGCTGCTGGCCATCGCCTGCGCCCTCGGCGCCGCCTGGCAAGCCAAGTACCACCGTCTGGCGGCCCTGACCATGGTCAGCGTCTGCGGGCTGATGACCTGCGTGACCTTCGTCTGGTTCTCCGCGCCGGACCTGGCCCTGACCCAGCTGGTGGTGGAAGTGGTGACCACGGTGCTGATCCTGCTCGGCCTGCGCTGGCTGCCCCGGCGGATCGAGGATGTTTCGCCGCTGCCCAGCAGCCTGCCCAAGGCCCGTGCCCGCCGCCTGCGCGACCTGCTGCTGTCGATCGCCGTCGGCCTGGGCATGGCCGTGCTGTCCTACGCCATGCTGACCCGCCAGACCCCCAACGACATTTCCTCGTTCTACCTCAGCCGCGCCCTGCCGGAAGGCGGCGGCAGCAATGTGGTGAATGTGATGCTGGTGGACTTCCGCGGCTTCGACACCCTGGGCGAGATCACCGTGCTGGTGGCCGTGGCCCTGACCGTGTTCGCCCTGCTGCGACGCTTCCGCCCGCCGAAGGAAAGCATGCAGCTGCCGGCCCAGCAGCGCCTGCTGGCGCCCGACGTGGTCACCGACCTGGTTAACCCGCGCCACGCCAGCGACACCGCCCTGGGCTTCATGATGGTGCCGGCGGTGCTGGTGCGCCTGCTGCTGCCGATCGCCCTGGTGGTGTCGTTCTACCTGTTCATGCGCGGCCACAACCTGCCGGGCGGCGGTTTCGTCGCCGGCCTGGTGATGTCGGTGGCGTTCATCCTGCAATACATGGTCGCCGGCACCCAGTGGGTCGAGGCCCAGATGAGCCTGCGGCCGTTGCGCTGGATGGGCACCGGCCTGCTGTTCGCTACCCTGACCGGGCTCGGCGCCCTGGCGTTCGGCTACCCGTTCCTGACCACCCATACCCTGCACCTGGACCTGCCGCTGCTGGGCGATATCCATATCGCCAGCGCGCTGTTCTTCGACATCGGCGTGTATGCCGTGGTGGTCGGCTCGACCCTGCTGATCCTCACCGCGCTGGCGCACCAGTCGGTGCGTGCCCAAGTCAAACCCCAAGCCAAGCCAGGAGCCGCCTGATGGAAGAAGTCATTGCAATCGCCATTGGTGTGCTGGCGGCCTCCGGCGTCTGGCTGGTGCTGCGGCCACGGACCTTCCAGGTGGTGATGGGCCTGTGCCTGCTGTCCTATGGGGTCAACCTGTTCATCTTCAGCATGGGCAGCCTGTTCATCGGCAAGGAGCCGATCATCAAGGACGGCGTGCCCCAGGACCTGCTGCACTACACCGACCCGCTGCCCCAGGCGCTGGTGCTCACGGCGATCGTCATCAGCTTCGCCATGACCGCGCTGTTCCTGGTGGTGCTGCTGGCGTCCAGGGGCCTGACCGGCACCGACCATGTGGATGGCCGGGAGCCCAAGGAATGAACCTGATGCCGCACCTGATCGTCGCGCCTATCCTGCTGCCGCTGCTGACCGCCGCGGTGATGCTGATGCTCGGCGAGAAACATCGCCCGCTCAAAGCCAGGATCAACCTGTTCTCCAGCATGCTCGGCCTGGGCATTTCCGTGCTGTTGCTGTGCTGGACCCAGCAGACCGGCGTGCCCGGCTCCGTCGGCGTGTACCTGCCGGGCAACTGGCAGGTGCCGTTCGGCATCGTGCTGGTGGTCGATCGCCTGTCGGCGCTGATGCTGGTGCTCACCGGGATCATCGGCGTCAGCGCCCTGCTGTTCGCCATGGCTCGCTGGGACCGCGCCGGGGCCAGCTTCCACGCGCTGTTCCAGATCCAGCTGATGGGCCTGTACGGTGCCTTCCTGACCGCCGACCTGTTCAACCTGTTCGTGTTCTTCGAAGTGCTGCTGGCCGCCTCCTACGGCCTGATGCTGCACGGCTCGGGGCGGGCGCGGGTGTCCGCCGGCCTGCACTACGTGGCGATCAACCTGTTGGCCTCGTCGCTGTTCCTGATCGGCGCGGCGCTGATCTACGGCGTCACCGGCACCCTGAACATGGCCGACCTGGCGCTGAAGATCCCGCTGGTGCCGGAAGCCGACCGTGGCCTGCTGCACGCCGGCGCGGCGATCCTCGCCACCGCGTTCCTGGCCAAGGCCGGCATCTGGCCGCTGAACTTCTGGCTGGTGCCGGCCTACTCCGCGGCCAGCGCGCCGGTGGCGGCGATGTTCGCGATCATGACCAAGGTCGGCGTCTACACCCTGCTGCGCCTGTGGACCCTGCTGTTCTCCGGCCAGGCCGGGGCCTCGGCCTACTTCGGCGGCGACTGGCTGATCTACGGCGGCATGGCGACCATCGTCGGCGCGGCCCTGGCGATCCTCGCCGCGCAACGCCTGGAACGCATGGCCAGCCTGAGTATCCTGGTCTCGGCCGGGATCCTCCTGGCGGCGATCGGCTTCGCCCAGCCCAGGCTGATTGCCGGCGCGCTGTTCTACCTGGTCAGCTCGACCCTGGCCCTGAGCGCGCTGTTCTTGCTGGCCGAGCTGATCGAGCGTTCGCGTTCGGCCAACGAGATCCCCCTCGAGGATGAAGTCGAAACCCTGCCCCGGCCCCAGGAGTCGCTGCAACCCCCTCCGGGCACCAACCTCGACGACGAACAGAAAGCCGTGGTCGGCCAGGTGATTCCCTGGACCATGGCCTTCCTCGGCCTGAGCTTCATCGCCTGCGCGCTGCTGATCATCGGCATGCCGCCACTGTCGGGTTTCATCGGCAAGCTGAGCCTGATCGGCGCCCTGCTCAACCCTGCCGGGCTGGGCCAGGCCACGGATGCGCCGTTGTCCGGCGCCGCCTGGGGCCTGCTGGCCTTGTTGATCCTTTCCGGCCTGGCGTCGCTGATCGCCTTTTCGCGCCTGGGCATCCAGCGCTTCTGGACCCCGGAAGAACGGCCGTCGCCGCTGCTGCGGCGCTTCGAGTGCGTGCCGATCATCGCCCTGCTTGGGTTGTGCATGCTGCTGACCGTCAAGGCCGAGCCGCTGCTGCGCTTTACCCAGGCCGCCGCTGACAGCCTCAACGATCCGCAGCAGTATGTGATGGCCGTGCTCGGCACCCGGGCGGTCCCCAGCCCCGAGGCCCAGGCGGCGTTGCAGGAGGTGCAGCCATGAAGCGCCTGTTCCCCGCTCCCTGGTTGTCGCTGGCGCTGTGGCTGCTGTGGCTGGTGCTGAACCTGTCCGTCAGCCCCGGCAACCTGCTGCTCGGCGCGCTGCTGGGGTTCTGCGCGCCCCTGATGATGCGGCCGTTGCGCCCGCTGCCGATCCGCATCCGCCGCCCCGCGACCATCCTGCGCCTGCTCCTGGTGGTCGGCCGCGATGTGCTGCTGTCGAACCTGGCCGTGGCCTGGGGCGTACTCAACGCCAGGCGCCGCCCGCCGCGCTCGCGCTTCGTCAAGATCCCCCTGGAGCTGCGCGACGCCAACGGCCTGGCCGCGCTCTCGACCATCACCACGGTGGTGCCGGGCACGGTGTGGTCCGAGCTGTCCCTGGACCGCAGCATCCTGCTGCTGCATGTGTTCGACCTGGACGACGAAGCGGCTTTCATCCACCACTTCAAGACGACCTACGAGCGTCCGTTGATGGAGATCTTCGAATGAGCGCCCTGCTCGCGAATGCGATCCTGTTCAGCCTGTTCCTGTTTTCCGTGGCCATGGTCCTGACCCTGGTCCGGCTGTTCAAGGGCCCCTCGGCCCAGGACCGGGTCCTGGCCCTGGACTACCTGTACATCCTGGCGATGCTGATGATGCTGGTGCTGGGCATCCGCTACGCCAGCGACACCTACTTCGAGGCGGCGCTGCTGATCGCCCTGTTCGGCTTCGTCGGCTCCTTCGCCCTGGCCAAATTCCTCCTGCGTGGCGAGGTGATCGAATGAATGCCGTCAGTGAACTGTCGTGGTGGATCGAGATACCGGTGGCGATCCTGCTGGTGCTCAGCAGCAGCTTCGCGCTGATCGGCGCCCTGGGCATGCTGCGCATGAAGGATTACTTCCAGCGCATGCACCCGCCGGCCCTGGCCTCGACCCTGGGCGCCTGGTGCGTGGCCCTGGCGTCGATCCTGTATTTCTCGGGGATGAAGTCGGGGCCGGTGCTGCACGCCTGGCTGATCCCGATCCTGCTGTCGATCACCGTGCCGGTGACCACCCTGCTGCTGGCGCGGGCGGCGCTGTTCCGCAAGCGCATGGCCGGCGACGACGTACCGGCGGAGGTCAGCAGCCGGCGCAGCGAAAGCGGCAGCTGAGTTCAGCCACTCAATTCCAGGCCACCACCAGCAGCCCCGCCCCCAGGACCACGCACAGCGGCGAATAGAACAGGGTGTCCAGCCGGGCGAACCGGGACCCGCTGACCTCCTTGAAGAACCCCACCAGGTTCGAGTCGCCGATGGCCCGGGCGAACATCAGCAAGGCCATCGCGCTGATCACCCATTGCAGCGCCGGGTGGCTCACCGTCGGCAGGTACAGGCCCACCCGCAGGCACACCAGCATCGCGATCAGCAGCAGGCCCACCGCCACCAGCAAGGTGGCGAACCCCGAGGGCTTGAACGCCGGCTCCAGCTCGCCCGGCCTCCTGCCCGGCACCTGGGGAATCGCCGCGTCGCTGCCACGCTTGCCGCCGGCGGCCCAGTACAGGTGGATCAGGCTGATCAGCAGGAAGGCTCCCGCCATCCCTTGCGCGATCAAAACATTCATGTGCAAACGTCCATGGCAAAAAAATGTCGCTGAAGAATGGACCCACCCGCACGTTTTTGTAAGTACGTTCGTCGCCTGCGATGGTAAAGTGCCGCCCCATGAAATTAGCCCGAACCGATCGCTCGCTCGTTGCCTGGATGCTCTATTGCTGCGTCCTGTTCAACGTGTTCGCCTGCAGCATCGGCCACGGGCAAATGGTCGGCCAGCAGCTCAACGGGATCGGCGGCCAGTTCTGTACGGTGGACCCGCGCACCCAGGCGCCGGCCTCCTCCACTCCTGTCGATGAATCGCTGCCGACCCTGTCCAAGGCCTTCGGTTGCCCACTGTGCTCCACCGGCGGCATGGGCCCGGCGTTCAACTCCAGCCTGACCTTGGCGATCCTGCCGCAGCACCACAGCCCACCGCTGGCGCCGCGCGCCACCGCCGACGTCCCCACCCGCTTCACCTGGCCCGCGGCCCACCCGCGCGCGCCGCCCGCCTTCGCCTGAGTCTTTCGTCCTTGTCACCAGCCCGCCCCGTGCCTTAACCCACGGTGTTTGTTCGTGGGCTGCTTCCTAGCCAAGCATTCAGGATCTACCGATGAAACACATTCCCCTGCTGGCCAGCCTGTGCGGCTGCCTGTCCGTCAGCGCCTGGGCGCAATCCAGCGTCGACCTGGCGCCGATCACCATCGACGGCGAGCAACCCGCCGAACCCGGCCTGGCCCTCGACCAGTCCAGCGGCATGGCCTCGCGCCTGGGCCTGAGCGTCCGCGAAACCCCGGCCTCGGTGGCCGTGGCCAACCGCAACGATATCGAGCGGCGCGGCGCGCAGAACTTCCAGGACGCCGCCAACACCCTGCCCGGGGTCAATGCCAGCGCCCCACCGGGGTTCGGCGGTTTTGTCTCGTACCGTGGTTTCAGCAATAGCCAGATCACCCAGATGTTCAACGGCATCAACGTGTCCAGCGGTCTGGCGCGACCGGTGGACGCCTGGATCTATGACCGGGTCGAACTGCTCGGCGGCCCCTCTTCGCTGGTCAACGGCGCCGGCTCCGTGGGTGGTTCGCTGAACTACGTGACCAAGCTGGCCGACCGCCAGGAGCGGGCCATCGAGGGCCGGGTCAGCTACGGCAGCTACGACACCACGCAAACCGCCTTCGGCCTCAACCACGCCCTCAGTGAGGCCAGCGACGAGATGCAGCACTATGCCCGCCTCGACGTCAGCCACAACACCAGCAACGGCTACATCGACCGCCAGGAGCGGGATGCCTGGAGCCTGGCGTTTTCCCTGCTCAGCGACCTGACGCCGAACCTGTCCCACACCCTGGCCGTGGAGTACCAGGACGAACACGAGGACAGCCCGTACTGGGGCACCCCGGTGCTCAACCCCAAGGCCGGCGAGTTGAAGATCGACAAGCACAATCGCTTCAACAACTACAACGTCGAGGACGGCCGCTACGAGCAGCGCACGATCTGGGTGCGCTCGATCGTCGACTACCGGATCAACGACAGCACCCGCCTGCGCAACACCCTCTATCACCTGGACAGCCAGCGCGATTACCGCAACCTGGAAACCTACCAGTACAACGCCGACAACAGCGCGGTGAACCGCTCCACGGCCTATCAGGTGCGGCACCAGGGCGAGCAGGACGGCAACCAGTTCGAACTGCGCCACGACAGCTCGATCTTCGGCCTCGACACCACCTGGTCCGGCGGCTTCGAGTACAAGGTCAACCGCACCACCCACTCGCCACTGAACGTCAAGGCGGCCAACAGCGTCGACCCGAACAACTACCAGCCGGGGCATTTCTACGACCTGCCGGGCACCCGCCAGGGCTTTGTCGCCGACAAGACCAACGAGGTCACCACCCAGGCGCTGTTCGTCGAGAATCGCCTGGCCCTGACCGACCGGCTGACCCTGCTCAGCGGCCTGCGCTACGACCACATCGACCTGGACGTGACCAACCACCGCCAGGTGACGGCGAGCAACCCGCGGCACCTCAAGCGCAGCTGGGAGCCGGTCACCGGCCGGGTCGGCCTGACCTACCAGTTCCTCCCGAGCGCCAACGTCTATGTGCAATACAGCACTGCCGCCGAACAGCCCAACAGCGCCACCCAGGACTTCGATGTCTCCACGGGCAAGCAATGGGAAGTGGGCAGCAAGTTCGATTACCTGGACGGCCGCGGCTCGGCGACCCTGGCGGCCTACCGCATCGAGCGCAAGGACTTTGCGGTGACCGACCCGCTGGACCCGACCCTGAGCATCCCGGTGGGCCAGCAGACCTCCAGGGGCATCGAGGTGGCCAGCTCGCTGCGGGTCACCCCGAAGCTGCTGCTCGAGGGCAACTTCGCCTGGGTCGATGCGCAGTACGACGCGTTCACCGAGAAGAACGCCGCGGGCGTGGTGGTGTCCCGCAAGGGCAATACCCCGACCAACGTGCCGGACCGGGTCGGCAATCTGTGGCTGACCTATGACCTGGCGCCGCAGTGGCAGACCGGGGTGGATGCGCGTTATGTGGCCTCGGTGTACGCCGACACGGCCAACACCCTGACCGTGCCCTCCTACACCCTGTACGGCACCTTCCTGACCTATAAGCTCGACAGCCACACCTCGATCACCGGGCGGGTACGCAACCTGACCAACGAGGTCTACGCCGAGTTCGCCCATGTGTCGCCGGCTTACTACCTGGGTACGCCGCGGACCTTCGAGCTGGCAGTGCAAAGCCGCTTCTAAAGGCATCGCGAGCAAGACGGATCGCCGCCCGCTCGCTCCTACAACGGCCGTATGAACGACACATCCCTTGTAGGAGCGAGGCTTGCCCGCGATAGCGATCTCAGCCTCGCCACAGCGTCTTCAGTCGAGACTGGCGCTGACCTTGTCCGCCACATCCCCGGGCAACCAAGCCCGCCACACGTCCGGATGCGCCTTGAGGAATGCCCGCGCCGCCTCCCGGGGCGGCGTGTGCTTCTCGCTCATCTCGGCCAGGGCCTTGTTCAGCGCTTCGATCGGCAAATCGACCTTGCTAAAGAACTCGGCGATCTGCGGGTACTGCTTCTGGAACGGCGTGGACACGCCAATCGACAGCTTCGAGGCCAGCGAGCGCGTGGGGCGTGGATTGGTGTGCTCGGCGTCGGTCAGGGTTTTCCAGGCCTCGGCATCGAACGGCGGCTCTTCCAGCTGGATCAGCTTGAAGCGGCCGAGCAGCGGGGTCGGCGACCAGTAGTAGAACAGGACCGGCTGGCCGCGACGGATCGATGAAGTGATCTCGGCGTCCAGCGCCGCGCCGGAACCGCTGCGGAAATTCACATAGCTGTCGGTCAGGCCATAGGCCTTGAGCTTCTGCTTGTTCACCACTTCCGAGGTCCAGCCGATGGGGCTGTTGAGAAAACGCCCCTTGCCCGGGCTTTCCGGGTCCTTGAACACGTCCTTGTAGCGTTTGAGGTCCGTGACGCTGCGCAGGCCCGGCGCCAGCGGCTTGATGCCCTTGGCCGGGTCGCCCTTGACCACGTATTCCGGCACCCACCAGCCTTCGGTCGCGCCCTTCACGGTGTCGCCCAGGGCCGCCACCTTGCCCTCGGCCTCGGCCTTGACCCACACCGGGCTGCGTCCGGCCCACTCTTCGCCGATGACCTGGATATCGTTATTGGCCAGCGCGGTTTCCAAGGTGATGGTGGTGCCCGGCAAGGTGTCGGTCGGCAGGCCGTAACCCTTCTCGACGATGGTGCGCAGGATATCGGTGATCAGGCTGCCGCTTTCCCAGTTCAGGTCGGCGAAGTGGATCGGCGCCTGTGCCGGCTGTACCGACGGTGCCGCCGAAGCGCCGGCGGGCGCCAGCAAAATACCCAAGCCAAGCAGCGCGCCGCCCAGCAGTGTCCGCAGTCCTTTCATGCCTGTGCCCCTTTGGCTGTTCACAGCGTTGCAGGATGGTCTTGCGATCGGGGACCGCAAGCCTCTGACTAATTGAGTCATCTGACTGTAGTAGAGGTTCCTGCTTTCGAGGGGACTTCAGTTTTCGCCCTGCTCCTGCAGGCGCTGCAACTCGCGGCGCACCATGCTGGCGTATGCCGCCGGCTGCAGGACATACAGCTGCGAGGCCACCCAGGCCAGCCAGGCGCCTTGCAGCACGGCCTTGCGTTCGAACAGGCGCTGGGCCTCGGCGCGGGCGCGCGCAAGATGCTGCTGGTGGAATTCGGCGCGGCTCACTCGCTGGCCTTGAAGCTCACCAGTTCACCCTTGCGCCATTTGGCGGCCTTGCCGGTCACGGCTTTCAGGGTCTTGGTCAGGCCTTCCTGCAACTGCTGGTTGGCGGCGAATACCGTCACCACGCTGTGGCCTTCCTTGAACAGGATGGCGTGGCCGTCGGCGGTGCTGACAAAGGCGTACTCGCCCAGGCCGTAGACGGCCAGCTTGATCTCGCGAAACCGGATTTCGAACTTGCCGCCCTCACGGCTGGGCAGGACCGCGGCGCGGAAATGGTCGCCGACCTTGAGTTCCAGGCGCGGCTTGTCGTCCACGACCAGCGCCGTCTCGGTATCGATTTCGGCGACGTAAATGCCTTCCGGCGTCTGTTCGGTGATGTAGACGAAACGCGACTGGAACTGTTTGACCAACTTTGCGCGCAAGTCGCCCAGGACGAACAACGCGTGCATATCAAGATTACTGACTGCCAAGGAAAGATCCCCGAAACTGAAAATGACTCTGCCCGCGTAAACGACGGACAGCAGAAAAAGGCGGCCGAACCGGCGCCGTGACTCCACATGAAAACAATCCGAAAAAGCACCACCCGCCAACGCGTAGGCGCAAACACCGGAGCGCCCCTCCCCAGTAAGACCGGAAGGACTACCGGACCGTTTGGCCCGCATCAAGCGCAGAAGAAGTGATTCCAGCTCGCCGAGAAAGCTGCGCACTCACTGTCGATCGGAAAACCTCACGATCCTTTCGTAACCCTTAATGGGACGGGAGTGCTGCAGGTAAACATCAATCTCTGACTGCCGGGGCAATTCTAGAGCAACTTTATGTATTCAGAGCAACCCATGCGTTAGCAAATCGCTGAAAAAACCTCTTTCACCCTGCCGGTCAGCCACTTGCGTGACTTAACTCAGCCATCGACCGGCAACAACTGCCATACTGCCGCGACCTTGAAGCCGGCCACCGGCCAGGCTTCACCAACATAATTTCCAGGGGAAAGTCGGACGTGACGGAATTCGATATAGGCGAGTTTTTCATCCATGGCGAGGCCCGGGATGTCGAGGGCGAGTTCCAGGCCGTGATCGTGATGCGCGCCAAGCCACCGCTGCGCACCGTGCGCTGCCACCAGGTGGAAAAGGACCGCTGGTTCAAGACCGCGGAACTGGCCGAAGCCGCCGCCAAGGACGCCGCCCGCGCCCTCAAGCAGGCCGTCGACCAGGGCGCCCTGAACCTCTGAACGGCAATAAAGGATTGCCGCGCCCGACCGACATATTGGCGAGCCTTCCGATAAAGAGCGCCATGATGATCGACCTCAACCCACCTGCCCGCCTGCCGTCCCTGGCCGAGTTCGCCCTGCCCGGCGCGGCGGCCAGCGAAAGCCCGGCGAGCGATCCGTTTGACCTGCGCACCGCGATCACCCGGGCAACCAATGCCGCGCCCGACGGCGTGCTCGAAGCGAAAAAGAAACGCATCAAGCTGCTGCGCAAACAGATCGAGCAATTGCAGCAACGGCTGCGCAAGGCCAACGAGCGCCTGGCAATGGTGCAAAGCGCCGCCCGGCATCGCACAACCGACGCGCACATGCAGGCATTGTCCGCCGCCCGGGCCCAGGCGCAGGCCGCCAGCAGCGCCTTGTCGATGGCCCAGGTGGCGCTGTTCCAGGCCGAAAGCGCGGTGATCGGCAGCGAGGTCTGAGCCCCCGGCAAGCCAATCGAACTCCTGGTTGCCCGGCACCTCAGATGCAAGACAATGCCCGGATAATCCCTCAGCAAGGAGATCAACATGGACTCGCCGACCCACGACCTCAAAGGGCTGTTCGATCAACTCGGCCTGGACTCCAGCCCCAACGCCATCGACGCGTTCATCGAGCGACATTCACCACTGCCCGCGGACGTGCGGATGATCGACGCCGACTTCTGGACGCCCCGGCAGGCGGCCTTTCTCAAGGAAGAACTGCGCGAAGACGCCGATTGGGCGCGGGTGGTCGACGAGCTCAACCTGCGCCTGCATCAGCGCCGTTAGGCCGAACGGCTGAACACTGGGTGTCCGGCCTTGTCCCGCGCCAGCTGGGCCAGCCAGGACGCCTGGCACTCCAGGGCCTCTTCCCGGCTGGCGAACGGCGCGCCGCGGCGCTCGCCATTGACCAGCACGACCCAGCACACATTCAGCCCGACCGCGCGAAAGGTGGCCGGTACACCGCTACCAATCATCACTGCGACATCGACTTTGCTTTGCATGAGGACTTCTCCTGGTAACTAGTTAGCTAGCTAACAATGTCGCTCATACTAATGAGTTCCAATGCTGGGAAAAAGCCATCTCTGGCACAGCTTCGTTGCAGGGCCGGTAACAATGACCGGCCCTTGTCCAGGCTCAACCGCGCGCGGCCACGGCGGCCTGCTCCGGTTTGTAGCCCAGGCGCAGGCCGCCCCAATGCCGGCCTTTGACCCTGATCGGCACCGACAAATCGTGCATCAGCTCGCCGGTATCGCGGGTGTAGGTTTGCAGCAACAGCGGCTGCTGGTGGCTGCCGCAACGCAGGCCGGTGCGGTCCTCGAACTTGCGCTTGGTGCGGTTGTGCAGGGTATCCACCTGCGGGTCGCCGGTCAGCGGCTGCGAGAACACCTTGTTGTGGGTCGGCACGTAGCCCTGGGGCGTGCAGGCGATGGCGAACACCAGGCCTTCGTGACGCGCCAGCAACGGTTCCTGGATCGCCGGCAACACCTGATCGGCGTAACGGTCGAAGCGGGTCTGGTATTTCACCGGCTGGGTATTGGCGATCGGCTGGTAGCTGCGGTCGAACAGGTCGTCGAGGCTGATGCGGTCGGCCGCAAGATCCGCCTCGAACTGCTCGGCGATGCGCCGGGCGCCTTCCTGGGCCAGGTCGTAGATGCGCTGGTGGTAGTCATCCAGGCCGACCTCAGCCAGGCGTTCGCTGATGATCTCCGCCTGCCCTTCCATCTGCGCCGCCGCCTCGGCCAGGCGGCGGGTCTGCTGGTCGCTCACCGCCAGATCGCCGCGCACCTGCTCCACGGCATGGAACAGGCTGTCCAGTTGCTGGCGGTTGGTCTCGGCGCCGCGGGCGATCTCGCCGACCTGGCTTTCCACTCCGGCCGCCAGCCGGGCGATGTTCTGCAGGTGCTGGCCGGTGGACTCGACCTGCTCGACCCCGGTGTTCAGGTCGCTGGACAGCTGGCGGATCTGCTCCACCACCTGGGCCGTGCGCTGCTGGATATCGCCGACCATCACCCCGACTTCGTCGGTGGCGGTGGCCGTGCGCCCGGCCAGGCCACGCACCTCATCGGCCACCACGGCGAACCCGCGGCCATGCTCGCCGGCCCGCGCCGCCTCGATGGCGGCATTCAGCGCCAGCAGGTTGGTCTGGCTGGCGATCGACTGGATCACCAGCGCCACCCGCTGGATGTCTTCGCTGCGCTGGCTCAGGGCTTCGATCAGTTGCCGGCTGTCGTTGGCGCTTTGGCTGAGACGGTGCATGCGGGTGATCGACTCGCCCAGCACCGCGCTGCCTTCGGCGCTGCTGCGGTGGGCTTCGCTGGCGGCGCTCAGGGCCTGCTGGCTGAGCTGCGCGGCCAGTTGCTCGGTGTGGATCATCGCCTCGGCGCTGCTGACGATGCGCGCCGCCGAGTCCAGTTGCGACTGCACCCGCCCGGCCAGTTGCCGGACCGAATAGGCCACGCCGGCGGCCGACAGCGCGTTATGGCTGGTGCTGCAGGACAGGTCGCGCGTCAGCGCGGCGATCTCGCGGTTATCGACGCTGCTCGCCGGCGCTGCGGCCTTGGACCTGCGCAAGAGCGGCAGCCAGACGATCAGCAGCATCAGCGGCACGGCGAGGTAGAAAGCAAGCAGCCCCTGGGACAGGACGTACAGCTCTAGCAGCAAGGCGCCGCTTTGCAGGGCTGGAACCTGCCAGCGCCGGGTGTTTTGGCCTGTCGGCAGCGGTTGTGCCATGGCAGCCGGCGAAGATCCGTCTTGCGTCATCTGGATTACCCCACGCTTTTCTAATTATTTGGCCTGCATTGAACGCCACTAAAAAGCCATTATCCATGGTCCATTAGTCGCAGCTTTGCAGCAGATCAATAGAAAGGCGCGGGCTTTAAAGACGCCCACAAACGACTCGCGGGCAAGCCGCCGATCCCAGGCGTCTCGACGACCTTGGGATGGGGCTTGCCCGCGAGGGAAAGAAGTCTTGGCGATCAGGCCTGACGCTGGTGCTTGTCGATCTGCTCGTGACGTTCCTGAGCTTCGATACAGTACTTGGTGGTCGGGCTGATCAGCAGGCGTTTCAGGCCGATCGGCTCGCCGCTGTCGTCGCACCAGCCGAAGCTGTCGTCGCTGATACGGCCCAGGGCCTGCTCCAGCTGCGGCAGCATGCGCTGGTCACGGTCGATAGCGTTGACCAGCCAGGTCCGCTCTTCCTCTACGGAGGCCGCGTCGGCAGGGTCGGCCGGGGTGTCCAGGCTCTCAATGGCGATTCGGTTCTGTTCGATGCGCTCGTGGGTTTCGACCTTCATGGCCTGCAACAGCTCAGTGAAAAAAGCCAGCTGCTCGGCGTTCATGTAGTCATCCGCCGGCATGGCCAGCAACTTTTCCTTTGTCATTGATTTCTCTATAAAAAATACGTGCATTAAGGCGAATTAAAGCTGTTTTCCGCGCCCCCTTTCGGGGCATCGGAAAGGCGCCATACATTCCAAGCGCCACCCGGCACTCAATTTACGAGGGGCGGCAGTCTAAGGCCGGTTCGAGGCGTCAGCAACTGAAATGACATCAGATTTGTCTGATAAGCCCTGAAAGCCCGCCAGGGCTGGCTTTGGCGGCGGTTATCGGAGTGCGTTTATAACAAGAAATTCCATCGGCCGGGGTCTTTTAGAAGACAAACGGCAGCGGCAGGCCCGAAAAAAGGCCTGCCGCTGCCGTGGCGCAAGGTGCGCCTGACGCTATAGAGAAGGAATCAACGCTTGAGCTTGCGCTTGTTGCGGTACTGGTCGATGACCACCGCCACCACGATGATCAGGCCCTTGATGATGTCCTGGATATAGGCATCGACGCCGACGAAGGTGAACCCGCTGGCCATCACCCCGAGGATCAGCGCGCCGATCACGGTGCCGGTGATGCGCCCCACGCCGCCGGCCAGGCTGGTGCCCCCGATCACCGCCGCGGCGATGGCGTCCAGTTCATAGGACATGCCCATGCCCGCCTGCCCGGTCGCCGCCCGCGCCGAAGCCACCACCCCGGCCAGCCCCGCCAGCAGCCCGGCGATGCTGTAGACGATCACCAGGTGGCGCTTGACGTTGATCCCCGAGGTCCGAGCCGCCTGCATGTTGCCGCCGATGGCATAGGTGTACTTGCCGTACTTGGTGTAGCGCAGGGCGATATGGAAGATCACCGCCACCACCAGGAAGATGATCACCGGCATGGCGCCGTGGCCGATGGCCGTGTAGGAATCCGAGAGCATGCTGATCGGCTGGCCTTCGGTGTAATAGCGTGCCAGGCCACGCGCCGAGACCATCATGCCGAGGGTGGCGATAAAGGGCGGGATGCCGGTGATGGCAATGATGCTGCCGTTGATCGCCCCCGCCAGCAGCCCTACCCCCAGCCCGGCCACCACCGGAATCCACACCGGCAGGTCGGTCAGCGACGGAAACACCGCGCGGGTGAAGTCCGAGGTCTGCGCCAGGCTGGCGGCGATCATCGCCGACAACGCCAGCACCGAGCCGGACGACAGGTCGATGCCGGTGGTGATGATCACCTGGGTCACGCCGATGGCCAGCAGGCCGATGATCGACACCTGCAGGATCATCAGCACCAGGCGCTGGGAATTCATCAGGAAGCTCTGGTCGCGCACGATCCAGCCGAACAGTTCGAACACCAGGCCGATGCCGATCAGCACCAGGAAGATGCTCAGCTCGGTGGGCAGGCGTCGGCGCGTTCTGGCTGGCGCCGCCGCGGGTTTGTTTTCCAGTATCGCGTTCATAAGCCTTCACCTTCTTCTTGTATGGCCGGCGGCGAACACACCTCGCCGATGGCCTTGATACATTTACCGGCTAGTGGACCAGGGACATCCCGGAAGCCAGTTGCATGACCTTCTCCTGGGTCGCTTCGCCGCGGTCGAGGGTGCCCATCAGCTCGCCCTCGTGCATGACCATCACCCGGTCGCTCATGCCCAGTACTTCCGGCAGCTCCGAAGAAATCATGATCACCGCCATGCCTTCGCCGGCGAGGTAGGCGATCAGCCGGTAGATCTCGGCCTTGGCGCCGACGTCGATGCCGCGGGTCGGCTCGTCAAGGATCAGCACCCGCGGGTTGGTCATCAGCCAACGGGCGAGCAAGGCCTTCTGCTGGTTGCCGCCGGACAGGGTGTCGATGCACTGCTCCAGGGACGGGGTCTTGACCCGCAGCTTCTTGCACATGTCTTCGCACAGGGCGCGCAGGGCCTTCTGCTGGATGAAACCGTTGCCGGCATAGTGCGGCAGCACCGCCATCTCCATGTTTTCCAGGACCGACAGGCAGGGAAACAGGCCGCTGAGCTTGCGGTCCTCGGTCAACAGGGCAAACCCCTTCTCTATCGCCATGTGCGGATCGCTGATGCGCACCGGCTGGCCGTCGAGGCGGATCTCGCCACCGTCGCTGGGGGTGATGCCGAAAATCGTCTCGGCCACGTTGGTGCGGCCCGAGCCCATCAGCCCGGCGATGCCAAGGATCTCCCCGGCGTGCAGGTCGAAGGACACGCCCTCGAACACCCCGTCCAGGCGCAGGTCGCGCACCGACATCAGCAGCTCGCCTATGGGCTTCTCGCGCACCGGGAACAGCTGGCTCAGTTCGCGGCCGACCATCATCGAGATCAGGCTGTCGCCGTCCATGCTGTCGGCCCGTTGCAGGCCGATGTAGGCGCCGTCGCGGAACACCGCCACTTCATCGGCGATGGCGAACACTTCGTTCAT
This sequence comes from Pseudomonas sp. LAMO17WK12:I10, assembly GCF_900215185.1. Classification (NCBI taxonomy): domain Bacteria; kingdom Pseudomonadati; phylum Pseudomonadota; class Gammaproteobacteria; order Pseudomonadales; family Pseudomonadaceae; genus Pseudomonas; species Pseudomonas sp. LAMO17WK12:I10. Next base: position 170,108 of record NZ_OBDX01000009.1, read on the forward strand.
CTTGTGGGTGATATAGATGATGCCCTTACCCTGGGCCTTGAGGTCGGCGATGATCGAGAACAGGTGCGCCACCTCTTTCTCGGTAATGGCCGAAGTCGGTTCGTCCATGATCAGGATGTCGGAGTCGTAGGACACCGCCTTGGCGATCTCCACCATCTGCCGCTCGGCGATGCTCAGGTTGCCCACCTGTTCCTCGGGGTCGAGGTTGATGCGCAGGCGCTCCAGCAGCAGCGCGGTACAGCGGTGCATCTCGCGGTGATCGACCATGTGCAGGCCGTTGAGCTGCTCGCGGCCGATCCAGATGTTCTCGGCGATGCTCATGTGCGGCATCAGGTTGAGTTCCTGGTGGATCATCGCGATCCCCGCCTGCAAGGCCGCCAGCGGCGTCTCGAAATTCACCCGCTGGCCCTTGAGGCGCAGCTCGCCGGCGTCCGGCTGGTAGATCCCGGCGATGATTTTCATCAGGGTCGACTTGCCCGCGCCGTTCTCCCCCATCAGCGCCAGCACCGTGCCGGGACGCACCCGCAGCTGCACATCGGACAGAGCGACAACCCCGGGGAAACCCTTGCTGACGTTGATGACTTCCAGCAGGTAAGGCTGCTGCTCGGACACAGACTGGGCAGACTGAGCGGCGGGCTGCGCAGCCGCCGTCGGGATGCTCGAAGCAGTCGCTGAAGCGAACATGATCAGGTACTCCATCCGCGGGGCAGCTGGGCCACCCCGCCGGCTTATGGTTGTTGTGGAACGGGCGGGCTCTTTTGAACCAGGCCTATTTGAACTGGGCGACGTTTTCCGGGGTGATCAGGCGATACGGCACCCACACCGCCTGCTCCACCGGCTCGTGCCTGGCCATCTTCACCGCGGTGTCGATCGAGCCGTCGGCCTGGCCCTTGGCATCCTGGAACACCGAGACCGCCAGGTCGCCCTTCTGCACCGCGCGCAGGCCATCGGGCGTGCCGTCGACCCCGGCGATCAGCACACTGCCCTTCTCCACCCCGGCCTGTTTCAGCGCCATGGCGGCGCCGATGGCCATTTCATCGTTGTTGGCCACCACCGCATCGAACTGGCGGCCCTGGGTCAGCCAGTCGTTGACCAGGGTCATGGCCTTGTCCCGCAGCCAGATCCCGGTCTGTTCCTGCTCGACCTTGATCCCCGGGTACTTGGCCAGCACTTCCTTGACGCCCTTGGTGCGGTTGGTGGTGGAGTTGTTCGCCAGGTCGCCCAGCAGGATCACCACCTCGCCCTTGCCGCCCATCTTGTCGGCCAGGTACTGCATCTGCATCTGCCCGGCTTCCAGGTCGTTGGAGGCCACGGTGACCACGCCCTTGGGCAGGTTCAGGTCGTCCGGCCGACGGTTGACGTAGACCAGCGGAATCCCGGCCTTGACCGCCGCTTCGGTGATCTTGCGGGTCGCCGCGGTGTCCACCGGGTTGACCACGATGGCGTCGACCTTCTGGCTGATAAAGCTTTCCACCTGGCTCAGTTGCTTGACCACATCGGCCCGGGCGTCCTCGAACTGCAGCGTGACGCCGTCCGGCAGCGACTTGGCTTTCTGGTCCATGGATTCACGCAGGTAGGTCAGCCAGGTGTCGTCGAACTGCGACATGCTCACGCCGATCTTCAGGTCGGCGAACGCCGTGCCGCTGCCCAGCAGCAGGGACAGGGCAAGCGTGGCGAAGCGGGTCTTGGTCTTCATGAAAGGTCTTTCTCCACATTCTTGTAGGTTTTATGGATAAGGCGCAGAAACCACTCAGTGAGGCAGACGCACGATCGGCGCGCCGGGCATGCGGCACACCAGCGCGCCCTTGCGTTCGACGCAAAGCAGGCGGACCAGGGACTGGACGACAAAGGCATGCCGGGGTGTTTGGCGGGGTGTCCGACTGGACAATGGATGGCGGCGCGGCAATGCGCGGCGAAGCAGGTGCACAACGGAACTGAAGGTTTTCATCGACGGTACCTGTTTTGTTTTTGTTGGCGGGTTTCACTCGGTTCAAGGCGGATCTGAAATCGGCCCGTGACGCTGGCGAAACCCTGCTAGTCGGCAACCTGGAAATGACTTTATTGGAAAATAATTTCTATATCAACTCATTTTAGAATTTTATTCCAAATTCATTCTGCAGCCGGAAATCGGCCATTTCCACCACTTGGCGCTGGCGCCAGCTCAGGCGCGCGGCGTCCAGCACGCGGGTGGTGGCCAGGGCCTCGGCCGCTGTCACCGGCAGCGGCCCCTGCCCTTGCAGCGCCGCCTGCCACTGTTTATAGAACTGCAACCAGTCGCCCCGCTCGGAAGCCACTCGCTCGCGGACCTCGCCCTGCTCGAACCAGCCCCAGCGCCGGTGTTCCTCGACGCCCCAGCGCTCGCCCTCGGTCTGCGGCGACAGGCCGGCGACCAGCGCCTGCTCCTGGCCGTCCAGGCCCTCGACCGTATAACTGCCGGCCGAACCGCTGACCCGGAACCGTGGCCCCTGGCAGTTCTGCAGACAACTACCGGATAAATGTGAAACCACGCCGTTGGCATGGCTCAGGGCGAGGAAAAACCCGTGGTCGCAGGTCGGCGCCTGGGGGGCGTATTGCAACTCGGCGTAGACCCGGGTCACCGGGCCGAACAGCTGCAAGGCCTGGTCCACCAGATGGCTGCCCAGGTCGCGCAGGAACCCGCCGCCGCTGGTATTGCCCACGGCCTGCGGCACATAGCGCTCGACCCGCGACTCGAAGCGGCTGACGCTGCCCAGGGCACCGCTGGCGATCAGCTTGCGTAGGGTGAGGAAGTCCGAATCCCAGCGCCGGTTCATGTACACGCTCAGCGGCACCCGGCGGGTTTGCGCGGCCTCGATCAGCGCCTTGGCCTGTTCGAGGTCGCTGGCGAAGGGTTTGTCGCTGACCACCGGGACACCGCGCTCGATGGCTTCCAGCACCAGCGCCGCACGGCCCTCCAGCGGGGTGGAAATCACCAGCCCGTCGATCCCGGCCGCGACCAGTTGCTCGATGCTGTCGAAGGCCCGCACCCCGGGGTGCTCCGCCGCCAGCAGTTGTCGGCGCTCGGCCGACAGGGTGACCACGCCGACGAAGGTCGCGCCGGGCAGGCTGGCAATCAGCGGCGCGTGAAAATGTCGGCCACCATGGCCGTACCCCACCAAACCAATGCGCATCGCAAAGCCCTCCTTATATAGAACTCGATGTAGCCGTGTAGCCCTGTAGCCCTGTAGCCCTGTAGCCCTGTAGCCCTGTAGCCGCTGGCGCAGCCTGCGATCGACCACGCAGTGGTCGCAATCACGGCACATGCGGTCTTTCAGCTCGATCCGTGCCGCCAGGTTTTGCGAGGACCTTGTCCTCGATCGCAGGCTGCGCCAGCGGCTACAGGCGGCTGCGTTTGTGTCAGCGGCACAGTTCGCTGCTGACCCGCTCCAGCATCATCCGGTTGGACTCGTCCGGGCGGTCTTCCCAGGCGAACACCGAGACCGTGGCGATGCCGTCGAACCGGATCTCGCGCAGGGTACCGAAGAACGCCGTCCAGTCCACCTCGCCCTGGCCGATGTCCAGCTGCTGGTGCACGGTGGCGGTGACGCCCGGCGGGTTGTCGCTGAGGGCCTTGCGAAACGCCTTGATCCGCGCCCGGTCGACCCGTGGCGCCTTGTAGAACGGCAGGAAATCCTCGCGCGGCGACAGCTCGATGTACTCATAGCCCAGTTCGGCGGCCTTGTCGGTCATCTGGCCCAGCGGCAGGTGGCGGTACATGTAGGGGTCCAGTGCGATACGCATTTTTATGTTCTCCCCGAATCTGAAGTAGTGACCTGTAGCCGCTGCCGCAGGCTGCGATCGCGACCGAAGGGCGCGTAGGACCTCAAGATCGCTGAAGGCCTGCGGCCTTATCGCAGCCTTCGGCAGCGGCTACAGGGTTGCTGTGTAACCTGTAGGAGCGTCGACCGGCCGTTCCTACAGAATCAGCCGTAGAACGCCGGGCGCGGCGGTTGCTCGACCTTGACGATCTGCCCGCTGTTCTGCGCCTCGATGCAGGCATCGGCGGCCACCGCCGCGGCATAGCCGTCCCAGGCCGAAGGGCCACCGACCTGCCCGGCCCGCACTCCGTCGATAAAGGCCTGCAGCTCGACGTCATAGGCGGCGATAAAGCGGTCCTTCCAGTCCATCAGGATCGCGTTGGACAACTTGGCCTCGCTGCGCAGCTGCACCTGGGACGGCTCCGGCAACTTGGCGATGCCGGTTTCGCCCACTACTTCACACTGGATGTCGTAGCCGTACTGGCAGTTGACGAACACCTCGACGTCGATGCGCGTGCCCTTGGCGGTTTCCAGCAGCACCACCTGCGGGTCGCGCAGGTGCGCCAACGCCTTGCTCGACTTGCGCGGGAACACCACCTGCACCGACACATAGTCGTCGGCCAGCAGCCAGCGCAGCACGTCCAGCTCATGGATCAGCGTGTCGGTGATCGCCATGTCGGTCTTGTAGTTCTCGCCGACCCGCGGGTTGCGGTGGGCGCAGTGCAGCATCAGCGGTTCGCCGATCCGGCCGCTGTCGATCACCGCCTTCAGGGCGCGGTAGCCGGCATCGTAGGGGCGCATGAAGCCGACCTGGACCAGGCGCTTGCCGTGGGCCATCTCGGCCTCGACGATCTTGCGGCAGCCGGCGGCGGTCACCGCCAGCGGCTTCTCGCAGAACACCGGCTTGCCGGCGGCGATGGCGGCCAGCACGAACTCTTCATGGCTCGGCCCCCAGGAGGTAACCAGCACCGCCTCGACTTCCGGCGCCTTGATCAACGCATGGCCGTCGGGATAAACCTCGGCGGCGATCTTCAGCTCGGCCACCACCTTCGCCGCCTGCGCAAGATTGATGTCGGTGACCGCCACCACCTGGCTGCCCAGCAGGGTCTGGCTGCAACGACGGATATGGTCCTGGCCGATGGCCCCGGTCCCGATGACACCCAGTTTCAAAGACATGGTGCTACTCCTGTTGTTGTTCGTTTGAGAGCAATCAGTACTGCCGGGCCTTGGCCAGGCGTTCGTTGAGTTGCCTGGCCACCGCGTCGGTGCGGGCACTGGTGGACACCTGCGCCACCCCGACCCGCCACCAGGACAGGTACTTGTGGATCATGGTCTTGGGCAGGACCTTGATATCGATCAGGGTCGACACGCTCTGGGTCCGCGCATCGGCCAAGGCCGCCTGCAGCTCTGCCACGGTCTTGACCTTGTAGGTCTTGCAGCCATAGGCCGCCGCGCTCATGGCGAAGTCCACCGGTACGAAGCCGCCGTCGAGCTTGCCGGTTTCGGGATTGCGGAAACGAAACTCGGTGCCGAAGCTGTCCATGCCGTGTTCCATCTGCAGGTTGTTGATGCAGCCGAAGGTCATGTTGTCCAGCAGCACCACGTTGATCTTGCGTCGCTCCTGGATCGAGGTGGCCAGCTCCGAATGCAGCATCAGGTAGGAGCCGTCGCCCACCAGGGCATAGACCTCGCGCTGGGGCTCGGCGAGCTTGACCCCCAAGGCCGCGTTGACCTCGTAGCCCATGCAGGAATAGCCGTACTCGACGTGATAGGTGTTGACCCCTTTGCTGCGCCAGCTGCGTTGCAGGTCGCCGGGCAGGCTGCCGGCGGCGGCGACTATTACCGCGTCGTCGGCCAGGGTCTGGTTTAGTACCCCCAGCACCCGGCTCTGGGTCAGGCAGGAACCGGTCAGCTCGATGAATTCGCGCAGCACCGCCGGGTCCATATGGTCGTTAATCTCCGGAACAAAACCGTCGGCGTGGTATTCGACCTGATAGACCCGGTCCACCTCCGCGTCCAGCTGCGCCCGCGCCTGGCCGATCTGTTCGCCCCAGGCGGCCTGGTAATCGCTGCGCGCCAGGGCCTTGGTCAGTTCGCCAAGGCCTTCCCGGGCATCCGCCAGCAGCTGCACGCCATCGAGCTTCAGCGCATCGCAGGGGCTGATATTGAGGTTGAGAAACTGCGCATCGGCGCGGAACAGCGACTTCGAGGCGGTGGTGAAATCGCTGTAGCGGGTACCGATGCCGATGATCAGGTCCGCCTCTTTCGCCAGCAGGTTAGCCGCCAGGCAACCGGTCTCGCCGATGCCGCCGACATTCAGCGGGTGGCTGGAGACCACCGCGCTCTTGCCGGCCTGGGTTTCGGCGAAGGGAATGCCGAAGCCTTCGGCGAAGGCCAGCAGCGCCTCGTTGGCCCCGGAGTACTTGATCCCGCCGCCACAGACGATCAGCGGCTTGCGCTTGCCGGCAAAGGCCGCCACGGCATCCTCGAGCATGGCCGCGGTGGCCGGCCGGCGCTCGATGCGGTGCACGCGTTTTTGCAGGAAGTAATCCGGGTAATCGTAGGCCTCGGCCTGCACGTCCTGGGGCAAGGCCAGGGTCACCGCGCCGGTTTCCGCCGGGTCGGTGAGCACGCGCATGGCGTGGATCGCCGCGGTCATCAACTGCTCGGGGCGGTTGATGCGGTCCCAGTATTTGCTCACCGCCTTGAAGGCATCGTTGGTGCTGATGCTCAGGTCGTGGAACTGCTCGATCTGTTGCAGCACCGGGTCGGGCTGACGGCTGGCGTAGACATCGCCGGGCAGCAGCAACAAGGGGATGCGGTTGGCGGTGGCGGTCGCCGCGGCGGTCAGCATGTTCGCCGCCCCCGGGCCCACCGACGAGGTGCAGGCGTAGATCTTGCGCCGCAGGTGTTGCTTGGCGAAACCGATGGCGGCGTGGGCCATGCCCTGCTCGTTGCGGCCCTGATGCACCAGCAGCTCGCCGCTGTCCTGCTCCAGGGCCTGGCCCAGGCCGAGTACGTTGCCGTGGCCGAAAATGGTGAAGATCCCGGCGACGAACTTGCTCTGCACCCCATCGATCTCGACGTACTGGTTGTCGAGGAATTTCACCAGGGCCTGGGCCATGGTCAGTCGTGTCGTAGTCATATCTGCACCTTTGAATAGGGTGAAGGTTGCTGCTCTGTAGCCGCTGCCGCAGGCTGCGATAAGGTCCGCAGGACCTTCGGCGATCTTGAAGAGCGCGCCCGCTACGCGGTCGATCGCAGCCTGCGGCAGCGGCTACAGGGAACGGTGTTATGCCAGGGCGTGCTTGAGGTGGGCGATGCTGGCGCCGATCGCCCGCTCGATATCCGCCAGCCCATGTACGCTGTCGGCGAACGGCTCGAACGACAGGTGGCCGCTGTAGCCGCGCTCGAGCAGGGCCTCGATCTGCGCCGCGTTGCCGAGGATGTCGCCCTCGCCCACCAGCACCCGGTGGCCGTCGCGGATGCTCGCCAGGGGCGCCTCGCGGTCCTCGACCCCGGAGATATGCACCAGCCCGGTCAGCTCGGGGAAGAACTCCTGCTCGCCGGCCAGGTGATGGTGAAAGGTGTCGTGCACCAGACGGAACACATCCAGCCCGCCGCTGGCGCGGATCGCCTCCACCGCGGTGCGCTTGCGCCGCAGGGAACACTCCTCGAAGCCCAGGGGCTCGATAAAACCGAGAATCCCGTGCTCGCGCAGGATCGGCGCCAGCTCAGTCAAGGCGGTGCGCAAACCAGCGCCGCGCTCGGCGTCGCTGCGCGCATCGGCGCGGTCGTTCAGCGGGCACATCACCAGGCCGCGGGCGCCGCAATCGCGGGCGTAGGCGGCAAGCTTCAGGGCCTGGGCGCGACGCTCGGCGTTCCAGACATCGAAGGGGTACAGCGCATTGATCGACAGCACCTGGATGCCGTGGGTCGCGCACAGCTGGCGCACCTGTTGCGGCGGTGTGCCGTCTTCGATTTCCACGCCCGCAAGGTCATTGCGGATCTCGATGGCATCGGCTTTCAGGGTCACCGCCAGCTCGATGAACGCCGGCAGGCTCAAACGCGGGGCAACCATACGATTCAGGGCGAAACGCAGGGGCTGGCTCATTATTCTTGTTCTCCAGGGCAACGGGTTGAAGGGCTTTACTTGGCGGTCGGCATGCTGAACTCGGGCCCCTTGGCGATGCTGTCCGGCCAGCGCTGCATCACACTCTTGTAGCGGCTGTAGAAGCGCAGGCCTTCCTCGCCATAGGCGTGGTGGTCGCCGAACAGCGAACGCTTCCAGCCACCGAAGGAATGCCAGGCCATGGGCACCGGGATCGGCACGTTGATGCCGACCATGCCAACCTTGATGCCGCCGGCGAAGGCCCGGGCCACGCCGCCGTCGCGGGTGAAGCAAGACACGCCGTTGCCGAATTCATGGGCGTTGATCAGCGCCACCGCGCTGGCGAAATCCGGTACCCGGACGATGCCCAGCACCGGGCCGAAGATTTCTTCCTGGTAGATACTCATCTCGGTGGTCACGCCATCGAACAGGGTGGCGCCGACAAAAAAGCCCTGCTCCGCCCCCGGCACCTTGAAGCCCCGGCCGTCCACCAGCAGTTGCGCGCCCTGGGCCACGCCCTGGTCGATAAAACCTTCGACCTTGGCCTTGTGCTCGGCGGTCACCAGCGGCCCCATGTCACTGTCGCCTTGCATGCCGTTGCCGATCTTCAGCTGGTCGATGCGCGGCCGCAGTTTCTCGATCAGCCGGTCGCCCACCTCGCCCACCGCCACGGCGATGGAGATCGCCATGCAGCGCTCGCCGGCCGAGCCGTAGGCCGCGCCGATCAGCGCGTCGGCGGCCTGGTCCAGATCGGCGTCGGGCATCACGATCATATGGTTCTTCGCCCCGCCCAGGGCCTGCACGCGCTTGCCGCGGGACGTGGCCTGGCGGTGGATGTACTCGGCGATCGGCGTCGAGCCGACAAAGGAAATCGCTTCGATGTCCGGGTGCTGCAACAGCCCGTCCACCGCCGCCTTGTCGCCCTGGACCACGTTGAACACGCCATCGGGCAGCCCGGCTTGCGTCAGCAGGCGCGCCATCAGCAGGCTGGCGGACGGGTCACGCTCGGACGGCTTGAGGATGAAGCAGTTACCGCTGACCAGGGCCAGCGGGATCATCCACAGCGGCACCATCACCGGGAAGTTGAACGGGGTGACCCCGGCGCACACGCCCAGGGGCTGGCGCAGGTTCCAGTTGTCGATGCCGCCGCCGATGTTGTCGCTGAAGTCGGTTTTCAGCAGGCTCGGCGCGCCACAGGCGAACTCGACGATCTCGATGCCGCGGGTCACTTCGCCATGGGCGTCGGACAGCACCTTGCCGTGCTCGCGGGTGATGATCTCGGCCAGCTCGTTGTGGTGTTGGTCCAGCAGTTCCTTGAACTTGAACATCACCCGCGAACGGCGCAGCGCCGACTGCTCGGCCCAGGCCGGGAAGGCCTTCATCGCCGAAGCGACGGCCTCGTCCACGGTCTTCTGGCTGGCCAGGGCGACCCGGGCCTGCACGCGGCCGGTGGCCGGGTTGAACACGTTGGCGAAGCGCTCGCCGCTGTCCTGCACCTGACCGTCGATGTAATGGCCGATTACCGGGGCGTCACTCATTGTTCTTGTTCTCCGTTCGAATGTTGGAATTCAGAGGCTGGAAATCACAGATCCAGCAGCCAGCTGTGCCGCGGGTCGTTATGGAACTGCCAGACCCGCTTGGGCCCGGCCATGACGTTCAGGTAATAGGACTCGTAGCCATAGGGCACGCTGACCGGGTGGTAACCCTTGGGCACCACCACCAGGTCGCCGTGCTCCACGGCCATGGCCTCGTCGAGGCTGCGGTCGTCGGTGTAGACCCGCTGGAACACAAAACCCTGGGGCGGGTTGACCTGGTGGTAATAGGTCTCTTCGAGAAAGCTCTGGTGCGGCAGGTCGTCGGTGTCGTGCTTGTGCGGCGGGTAGCTGGAGGAATGCCCGGACGGCGTGCGCACCTCCACCACCAGCAGCGAATGGGCCGGCTCGCTGTCCGGCAGGATGTCGCACACATAGCGGGTGTTGGCGCCCTTGCCGCGCACGCTGCGCTTCATGCTCTCGGGAAGGATCAGCCGGGGGCCGAGGCCGTTGGTGGCGGAGCTTTTTGCAGTAGCGCCGGGCGCGGCGCAGACGGCGATCTGCACATCGCTCAGGGCGGTGACCTGGGCCTGGCTGCCGGGCGGCAGGTAGACGGCGAAGGGCGACTTGTCCTCGAACACCGATTGCCGGTCGCCGAGGTTGTCCCAGCCGAACGCGCCCTGCCCCGGTGCCTCGCCCTGGATGCCGATGCGCCCGCTGAGCAGCACCAGACACAACTCCCGGTCGCCGGCATTGACCGGCAGGCTTTCGCCGAGGCTCAGGCGGTAGGCGGCGAACCCAACGTACTGCAATCGGCCCTCGGCCAACTGGACCATGGTCCGGCCCTTGGCCGCGCTTTTTACCAGCAGGCTCATTGTCCCGTCCTCTCGTTAAGCAGCGCGCGCAAGGTGTCATAACCCTTCTTCGCGTAGACATAACTCGGTGCCACCGCCGGGTCCTGCTCGGCCTCCACCACCAGCCAGCCCTGGTAATCGGCGGCCAGCAGCTCGTCCAGCAGCGCGGCGAAATCGATGTCGCCATCCCCCGGCACGGTGAAGGTGCCGTTGATGATGCAGTCGGGGAAACTCCACAGGTGGTTGCGCGCCAGCTGCACCACCGGCTTGCGTACATCCTTGAAGTGCACGTGGCAGATACGCCCGATGTGCTTGCGCAGCACTTGCAGCGGTTCGCCGCCGCCCATGTAGCAGTGGCCCGAATCGAACAGCAGGCCGACTTCGCTGCCGGTCAGGCTCATCAGCTGGTCGATGTCCGCCGGCGATTCGACGTAGGCGCCCATATGGTGGTGGTACGCCAGGCGCACGCCCTGGGACAGGGTGAAACGCGCAAGCTCAGTGAGCTTGTCGGCGTATTCCTGCCAGGCCTGCTGGCTGTGAAAACGCGGGCGCTCCACCAGGGCAATGCGCTGGCCCTGGATCGAGTCGGCGACCTCGCCGTAGACCAGCACGCTGGCGCCGTTCTGCACCAGCACCTGCACATGGCTGGCGATGGCGTCGATCTCCTCGGCCACCGAGCGCCGGGCCAGGCGGCTGGAATACCAGCCCGAGACCAGCGCCAGGTCATAAGGCCGCAGCACATCGCCGACGCCCTTGGCATCCTTGGGGAACTTGCCGTTGAGCTCGAAACCTTCGTAGCCGATTTCCTTGCCCTCGCTCAGCGCGGCGCTCAAAGGCGTTTCGCCGCCGAGGGACGGCAGGTCGTCGTTGCTCCAGGAAATCGGGTTGATGCCAATTCGGATTGCGGGCATGGCTGCACCTTTTATTGTTTTCTAAAGCAGTTCTGAAAAATTCCCGGCCTCGTACCTACTGCTGTAGCCGCTGTAGCCGCTGCCGAGCGTAGCGAGGCTGCGATCGGTGGCGCAGCCACCGCAAGCGTTGTACCTGACACTACGCGTTGTCAGGTTTTGCGAGCGCTACGCGCTCGATCGCAGCCTCGCTACGCTCGGCAGCGGCTACAGGGGTTTGTGCCAGGTTTACGTTCGGGTTTGCGTTTGGGGCCGGGCCGTGCGCCAGGCGTCGATCAGCTCGACGAAGGTCGCCTGCACCCGGCGGATCAGGGTTTCGTCGTCGATCTCGCTGGCCAGCCAGGCCCGGCTCGGTTCGTGGAAGATCGTGCGGCCCACGGCGAAGCCGCGGCAGGTGCGGCTGTTGCCGGCCTGGCGGAAACCTTCGGCCAGGGTCGCCGCCGGGGCGTTGAGGCCCAGCAGCACCACGCCACGGCAATAGGGGTCGCGCTCCTCAATCAGCTCGTCGAGCCGCTTCCACTGCTCGGCGCTCTGCGCCTCGATCTTCCACCAGGCCGGGAAGATGCCCAGGTTGTACAGGCGCTTGAGGGCGCGGTAGAGCACGTCCGGGTGAGTCGAGGGATGGTCCTTGGGCGGAATGATTTCCAGCAGCAGCTCATGGCCGCTGACCTGGGACGCCTGGTACAGGCCCTTGATCTGCGCTTCCTGCTCCAGGCGCAGCAGCGGCTCGTCGTCCGGGTGGTATTGCACCAGGCACTTGATGATCTGCTCCTGGGGCCAGGCGATCAGGTTGCTGCCGATCGAACGCCCGTGTTCGAAGGCCAGCGGCCGCGAGCCCTGGACTTCCACCGGCCGTGCCACCCACCAGCCACGGCCGGTGGCGGCATTCAGCGAATCCTGGCCGAAACGCTGGTCGGCCAGCAGGCCGACATCGGCTTCGATGCCCTGCACGCGCAAGTCGGCCTCGACCCGCTCCACGGCCTGGATAAACAGCTGCTTGAGCTGGCCGATGGCCCTGAGCTCGCGCCCGCCCTTCTGCGCCAGTTCCACCAACTGCCCGCGATGGTCGAAAGCGAAAATGAACAGCTGCTTCCAGGCCTTGCGCGGCACGCTGACCTGATGCAGGCGCTGCAGGGTGCTGTCCTGGTCCGGCCGGGTGATGGGCACCGGGCTGTTGAACAGGTAATCCAGCTCGGCGCGGGTCGGCATCGCCGGCGCGCAGGCATGGCGCGACACCACCAGGCCGCCGCAGGCATTGGCCAGCTGGCAGCAGCGCTCGTCGCTGGCGTCCTCCAGCCAGCCACTGAGGAAGCCGGACATAAAGGCATCGCCCGCCCCCAGCACATTGAGCACTTCGACCCGCACCCCAGGGTAGATCGCGCCGTCTTCCAGGCGCGCCGGGATCGCCCCGTGGATCACTGTGCAGCCCTGGGGACCGAGCTTGACCACCAGGGTCGCGGCGGTCAGCGAACGCACGGTGCGCAAGGCGCTGAGTAGATCGTCGCTGCCGCCGGCGATAAGGAACTCTTCTTCGGTGCCGACGATCAGGTCGAAGCGCGGCAGGATCTTCTGCACATGAGCGCTGACGTTCTGGTCGGCGACAAACCGGGTCTCGCCATCGGCCTTGCCCGCCAGGCCCCAGAGCACCGGGCGGTAGTCGATGTCGAGCACGCGCTTGACGTCGTGCCGCTCGGCGTACTCCAGGGCCTGCAGGCTGGCCTGGTACACGCCGTCGGTGGAGAAATGGGTGCCGGTGATCAGCAAGGCTTTGCTGGAGGCGATAAAGGCTTCATTGATGTCCTCGGCGCGCAGGGCCATGTCGGCGCAGTTCTCGCGGTAGAACACCAGGGGGAAGGTCTCGCGGTCCTTGAGCCCGAGCAGGACCAGGGCGGTCAGGCGCTGCGGGTCGACCTTGATCGCGCTGACGTCACAGCCTTCGCGGGCCAGGGACTCCACCAGGAAACGCCCCATGTGATCGTCGCCGACCCGGCTCAGCATCGCCGAGCGCAAGCCCAGGCGCGCGGTGCCGAAGGCGATGTTGGCGGAGGAGCCGCCGAGGTATTTGGCGAAGCTTACGACATCTTCCAGCCGGGCCCCGACCTGCTGCGCGTAAAGGTCGACGCCCAGGCGTCCGAGGCAAATCAGATCCAATTGACGCCCACTGGCAAAACGAGTCTGGCCCATGCTGGCTCCTGTTATTTTTATCAGCCTGCGCGTGGCACCGAGGAAGGCGCCGAACGCTCTTGGTGGATGCAGACTAAAACGTTCACCGGCGCCAATCAATATTTTTTCTATAAAATTTTTACGTGGAATATTTTTTCCAATAAACTTTCTCAAGGCCGCTCCAGGCAGCCTGCATCGTTTCAGCAAGCGTCCCGTGGCCGTGCGGCTCAAGATTTTCCCCGCGCCGACCCTGTAGACTGCGCACAGCCCACCTATTGTCAGGGAGTGGATCAACCCGCCCGCTCCCATTAAGTACAAGCCAGTAAGCACAGAAGGATTGCCTATGTCCCGCACCGATCAGCCGGCCACGACCGAGAGCCCGCAAGACAGCGACCTCGCCAGCCCCCCGATCAATGCCGAGCGCCTGCTGCAGCTGATCACCCAGGAATACGAAAGCCTGCCGCGCCAGCTCAAACGCATCGCCAGCTACATGAGCCAGCAGAGCGACCGGATCATGGTCGACCGCATCAGCGACATCGCCGGCGAATGCGAGGTGCACCCCTCGGCCATCGTGCGCTTCTCCCAGCGCTTCGGCTTCAGCGGCTTCAGCGAAATGCAGGCGCTGTTTCGCGAGGCTTATACCCACAAGACCACCCCCGTACAGAACTACCAGCAGCGCATCCGCAGCATGATCGCCAACAAGTCGCAGAAGGCCAGCGGCGGCGATCTGGCGCGCGAGTGCATCAACGCCACCCTGTCGGGCATCGAGCGCCTGGGCCTGGAACTGGACGACGCGGCCTTCGACAAGGCCGTGGACCTGGTGGTCAACGCCGACAACATCTACGTGGTCGGGGTGCGCCGCTCCTTCGCCGTGGCCGACTACCTGGTGTACAACCTGCAGCACACCAACAAGCGCATTCACCTGGTGTCGGGCCTGGGCGGCAGCTACCGCGAGCAGATGCGCAGCATCCGCCCCAACGATCTGGTGATCGCCATCAGCTTCACCCCGTATGCCAAGGAAACCCAGCACTGCCTGCGCATCGCCCAGCACAATCAGGCCAAGACCCTGATCATCACCGACAGCAACCTGTCGCCCCTGGCCAAGCGCGCCAATACCGTGCTGCTGGTCAACGAAGGCAGCTCCTTCGCCTTCCGCTCCCTGAGCGCGACCTTGTGCCTGTGCCAGGCGCTGTTCATCGCCGTGGCCTACCGCCTGGAACTGAAGGTCGACGAGATTCACGAACAGGCGGGGTTCGAGGACTGACCCTCACCCCGCCGCGTGTGTATGCGCCCGCAACGCCCCCGGCACGCCGGTACGGATCAAGCCGCCCTCCTCGACCCAGGCCAGGGTCTGCTGGTGGGCCCGTTGCAGCAGTTGCTCGGTCTGGCTGAAGTCGAACACCGAAATACCCAGCGGACACAAGGGCGCGACCACATGGATCGCCGCCTGTGGCGAATGGAGCTCAATGTCCCGCACCAGCTGGCGCATGCTCATCAGGTTCAGGGTGTGCAAGGCCAGGGCGATCAAGCCGCTCGGCGGTCGCGGGCAGGCGCAGCCGAATCCCGTCGGCACCACGATGACCCGGGTCGCGCCCAGCGACACCGCCGCGGCGATCGGGGTGTTACTGGCGACGCCGCCGTCGACCAGCAGCTTGTCGCCGATCTGCACCCAGGGAAACACCAGCGGAATCGCGGCACTGGCCAGCAGGGCCTGCTCGACGCTGCCGCTGGATAACAGCTCCTCGGCCTCGGTGAGCAGGTTGGTGGTGACGATATACAGGGGCAGTTCGGTGTCTTCGATGCGGGTCACCGGCAGCACCCGGCGCACCAGGCTCGCCAGCGCCGACGAGGGCAACAGGCAGCCGCGACGCTTGAGCACGGACGACAGCGCGTCAATCAAGGAAAACGGAAACACATCGGCCTTGCGCAAGCCACGCCAGAAATCGGCCAGTTCGGCGACGCCACGGGCATTGGGCCTGGCGGCAAAGTAGGCGCCATTGAGGGCGCCGACCGACGCGCCGACCACCAGGTCGAACACCACATGCTTTTCCAGCAGCGCCCGCAGCATCCCCACCTGGACAGCCCCGAGGCTACCGCCACCGGCAAGGACAAGGGCAGTTCGGGTGGGATGCATAGCGCTTCTCCTGCCGATGTTCGGCCATTGTTTTCTAAACAATAGCGCTGTCGCACCCGGCTACGAAGCCGTCTGGCGGCTCCCTCGCCATGACATGCTTTTCATCCGAAAGACCGGCAGCGGGTACGTCGCTCACCTACGCTGGGTAACGGATGCTCCACAGCACAATTGTGCTTGCGCCGTTCAATCAAGTGCTGGTCATGGGCATCAGGACAAGTCCCTCGCAGTACCAGGGAAGTTTGAGGTTCAAACTCACGCAAGGAGCGCATCATGACCGACAAAGCATACGCAATTCTTCTCCATTCCGAAGACCAGGATAATGGTTACCTTTACTTCCCCATTAAACGAAACAATCTCGTGTATGGCGGCATGCCGCAGTTTTTCGGCGGCACCAAGAATGCGGGAGAAACGGATCACGACACTATCGCCCGGGAGATGAAAGAGGAAAGCGACGGTAAAATCACCTTGGGCGCCGGCGGCTTGACGTCGATATACAAGTCCCGGGTCGGCAACAATAACTACAGCTTTTATATAGCCGAGAACTACCAGGGAAAGAACTTCCTCGGCAGCCTGACCAACAGCGAGATGAGCAGTATCCAGCAGTTCTTCGTTCAAGTCGGGCAGCAGGACGATGTCGAGGACCTGCTCAAATCCCTCAAGATCGTTCCGACCGTGGAGTTTACCGAGTCGGAAACCTATGAGGCGTTCAATAAGGCAATCGCCTGGAGTGAGAAATAAACACGCGCAGTGAGACGCACGGCGTTTTATCGAGCCTGTCGTACCGCAACGGTAGAACTCAGCCGATATCGCTTCGCACGCTTAAACCCGCAGTGCAACACCCGGCTGCGGGTTTCCAATCGTTATCGCCGATACACAGGTAGCAGTGCCTGGCGGGCCTTTTACAACTTCGCACTCATATAACCGCTCGCCTGTTTCAGCCCCTGCGCCAGGCTGCCAGAGAACGTTCACCCTCGCCTCATGACACCTGGAACACAGGTCATCGATAGGATTGACAGCAATAACCAGGCCCCCGATAGCCAACCCCGGACATTTGTCGCTAAATTAGCCGCTGCCCTCCCCCTGTCTCGTTGTTCCGCACAAGGAAATGCTCAATGAAACTCATCGGTATGCTCGATTCACCCTATGTTCGCCGTGTCGCCATTACCCTCAAGTGCCTGGATATCCCGTTCGAGCATGAGGCGTTGTCGGTGTTTCGCACCTTCGAGCAGTTCCAGCGCATCAACCCGGTGGTCAAGGCGCCGACCCTGATCTGCGACGACGGCACGGTGCTGATGGATTCGAGCCTGATCATCGACTACCTGGAAGCCCTGGCCGGCCGTAGCCTGTTGCCGGCGGCGCCCCAGGCGCGGGCCCATGACCTGCGGCTGATCGGCCTGGCGCTGGCGGCGTGCGAGAAGTCGGTGCAGATCTACTACGAGTACCAGCTGCGCCCCGCCGAGAAGCGGCACGAACCGTGGCTGGAGCGGGTTCGCGGGCAGCTGGCGGCGGCCTATGGCGAGCTGGAAAAAGAACTGGAGAAACGCCCGCTGGCCACCGATGGCGATATCGATCAGGCCGGTATCAGCCTGGCCGTGGCCTGGAGCTTTACCCAACTGCTGGTGGCCGAGCATCTGGATGCCGCGCGGTTTCCAAGGGTCAAAGCGTTTGCGGAGTATGCCGAAGGGTTGGCGTTGTTTGTCAGTACGCCGATAGTTTGAGGCCACCAGGCGACGCGGTGTTACTGCAGCACCGCGTCACCGTTCAGGTTCATCGTAAAAACTTCAGGGAGGCGCGATGCCTCAGGCCAGCGCCACCTGCAACGGCGCCACCGCCTGCAAGCCGAAACGCTCGGCGAGGAACGGCGTGATGTCCAGCGGCAACGGCTCCTCATTCACCAACCGATCCAGCAGCACCCCGGTGATCGCCGAGGTCAGGATGCCGGTACGGAAGTGCCCGCAGGCATTGAGGTAACCCTCCACCCCGCACATCGGCCCGAGGATCGGCAGCTCATCCGGCGAGCCCGGGCGCAGGCCGGCCCAGCAACGCTTGAGGTTGACCTGTTCGAGCTGCGGCACGCAGCGCACCACGCCCTGCACCAGGCCCTGGATTTCCCGGTAGGTGGTGCTGATGTCGAAGCCCTTGTCCTCGGTGGTGCTGCCGATCAGGATCTCGCCATTGTCCTTCTGCGCCATGTAGCAGTCGCTGGTGGTCAGGCAACCGTTGAGCAGTTGTGGCATGCGCTCGGTCAGCAGGATCTGGCCCTTGACCGGCTTCACCGGAATGCTCGCGCCGGTGGCTTGCAGGCTCAGCTCCGCGGCCCAGGCGCCAGCGGCGTTGATCAGGGTGTCGCAATGGAACAACCCCGCCTCCGCCGTCTGCACCCCGCTGATCCGGCTGCCCTGATGCAGCACCCCGGTGACGTTGGTGTTGAAGTACATGTCCACGCCGTTCTGCCGCGCGCCTTCGGTGTAGGCGTCGGCCAGGCGGAACGGGTTGACCTGGTGGTCGCAGAGAAATTCCAAAGCGCCCTGGGCGGCATGGCTGACGTTCGGCTCCGCCTGGCGCAGCGCCGCCTGGTCGAGCCAGCGCACCTGATGGGCCAGGTGCGGGATGCAGGCCACGATGTGCTCGGCGTAGAGCCGGTCCTCGTCGTCGTAGATCACGAACTTCAGCCCGGTGCGCTCGAACTTGAAGTCCATGCCGTGACGCTCGCGCAGTTCTTCATGCAACTGCGGGTACAGGCCGTTGGATTGCAGGGCGAAGTCGAAGAACGACTGCGGCAGGATATGCGGCGTGCTGGAGTCCACCAGCACCGCCGAACCCTGGGCCTGGCGCTTGTTGCGCGCCGACATCATGCGAAAGAAGATCACCCCACAGCCCAGCCCCACCGACTCGCCGATGGCCCACAGGCCGCCGGCCGAGGCACGGGTGGCATTGCCCGGACGCTTGGCGTCGATCAACGCCACCCGCAGGTTCTTGCGCTTGGACAACTGGTACGCGCAGGAAGCGCCGATCACACCGCCGCCGGCGATGACCACGTCGTAGAACTTACTCATGATTCACAGCATCCTTGCTCGGTTGAGGGAAGGCGGAAAAAGGAATCGGGTCCAGGGGGAAACGCGGGCGCAACCAGCCCACGTCCTGGCGCCCGGTGGCCTGGCGCAGGCGGTCGCTGCAATAGCCCACGCACATGCGGCCCTGGCAGTCGCCCATGCTCACCCGGGTGCGCATCTTCAGGCTGGCCATATCCTGCACGCCCTGCTCCAGGGCGCGGTCGATATCGCCACGGGTGGCGTGTTCGCAACGGCAGATCAGGGTGTCGGCGGCCGGCAGTTCGATCTGCCCGGTGCCGCGTTCGGTGTAGCGGTCCACCGCGGCGCGGAAACGGGTGATGGAGGCCAGTTTGTTCTGGTACTTCTGGCGCCGCGCCAGGGCCTCCTCGTTGCTCAGCACATCGCGCTGCATCAGGATCGACAGCGCGGCGATGCGCCCGGTGAGCATCGCCGCCTCGCCGCCGCGAATCCCGCCCATGTCGCCGGCCAGGTGAATGTGCGGCTCGCTGCTTTGCTGCCAGACGTTGGCCGTGGCCCGCAGGTAGCCGTCATGGCTGAAGCCGTGGTTGAGGCCCATCTGCTGGCTGAGCTGGGTGCGCGGGATAAAGCCGTAGCCCACCGCCAGGGTCTGCGCAGCGACCGGTTGCAGGCGGCTCAGGTCCGGCTCCCAACGCGCCGAGTACGGTGCCACGCTGACGCTTTCCAACCCGTCGCTGCCCTGGGCCTCGACCACGCCCCAGCCGTAATGCATCGGGATGCGGTGCAACTTGAGGTAGGCGAGCATGCTCAGGCCGTCGAGGAACAGCTGCGGCTTGTTCAGCAGCGCCAGGCTTTCCTTGGCGATCCGGCCAAAGGTGCAGGCCTCGTAGACCGCCGCTACATTCGCGCCACTGGCGTGCAGCTGGCAGGCCACCAGCGGCAGCAACGGCCCGCTGCCGGCGATCACCACCGGCCCGCGCGGCTTGACCACGCCGCTCTTGATCTGC
Source organism: Pseudomonas sp. LAMO17WK12:I10 (assembly GCF_900215185.1). Taxonomy (NCBI): domain Bacteria; kingdom Pseudomonadati; phylum Pseudomonadota; class Gammaproteobacteria; order Pseudomonadales; family Pseudomonadaceae; genus Pseudomonas; species Pseudomonas sp. LAMO17WK12:I10. The sequence continues at coordinate 189,625 of NZ_OBDX01000009.1, forward strand.
AACTGCAAGCCGCCCAGCAGCATCACCCCGGGCAAGGTCCAGCCGGGAAACGGCACGCTGCGTTCATGGCAACCGGCGGCCAGCAGCAACTGCGGATAGGCCACTTCCTGCAACTGCTCGTCGGCATCCAGCAGGACCAGGCTGCCCTTGCCTTCGGCCCCCACCACCCGGTGGTTGAGGCGCACATCGATCATCTGTTCGCAGTCGGAAAAGGCGCCGTGCAGTTTCGCCAGGGCCTCGCAATAACGCGGCCCCAGATAGTCCAGCTGCACGCCGTCGCGCAGCGGTCCGCGATAGACCACGCCGCCCAGGCGCGAGGCCTCGTCGATCAGGGTACTGCGCACCCCGTGCTCGGCCAGTTCGATGGCCGCGGCCATGCCCGCGGGACCGCCGCCGACGATCAGTGGATTGAGGTTCATAGCACCTCCTCCACCGCACGGATGCGGTTGACCTCGGTCTGCACCTGCATGCCCGGCCGCACCTGGGTCTGGCAAGCCCGGCGCTTGTGCCGGCCGTCGATCTGCACCAGGCAGCAATGGCACACGCCCATGCCGCAATAGGCGCCGGCCAGCTGGCCGTGGTCGTTGCGCGCCACCTGACGCAGCCCGAGGGACTGGATGACGCTGAGTACGGTTTCACCAATCGCCGCCGTCACCGGCTGGCCATTGAGGCTGATGGTCATATCCGCCTGTTGCAGTGGCTGGATATCGAAGGTTCGTTCGGTATGGCGCATCAGGAAATTCGTCCTTGAACGGAGTGAAGAGGAATGCCAGCGTCCTGCTGTGCATCGCCGTGAACCTGGACTTCGACCCGGATCACGGTTGCGCGACGCCAGCTCCTCGGGGCTGAACACCGGGCCAATCTAGTAGGTTTGTCGAACAACAACATTGATCTGGGCCAAGCAAAGCGCAAGGCTCTGGAATGCGCCTTGCGCCGCCCTGCCCTAACTGGAAAACACGTAGCGGCCCTTGACCTTGCGCGGCCCGATAAAAGCGAAATCCGGAAAGATCAGGCTGCGCACGTACATCGCGAAAAACACCACCCCCAAGGTAATGGCCGCGCCGATCAGGGTCCCCAACGGGTCCTCGGCATAACCTTCGAACAACCGCGGAAATTGCGACAGGGTCAGAAGGGCATAGAAGGTGTAGGCGTTCGCCGAAGGTTTATGGAAGCCCCAGGCAAACAGCAGCGGCACCACCCCACCCAAGAGCGCGAATACCCAGGCAGCCTTGGGGCCGATGACCGAGCCGAGGAAGAACCCCGCCACCGCGCCGACCACCGCCTGCAGCAACATCACCGCCAGCAGGATCTGGATTTTGCGCCGGTGCCGGGCATAGAGCGCGGGGTCGGAATAGGCCGCGATCCAGAACGCCAGCAGCCGCTCCTTGATCCCGCTGCCGGCGAACGCGGCAAAGGTTTCGCCCTTGGAGCGCCCGGCCTCGAGGCTGGCGATGACTTGGCGCTTGGCTTGCTGTTTGTCCATCCGTATTGTCCCCGATAGTGGCCCCCGGCGGCGCCGTGCCGGCAACGCTAGTAGAGGCACCCGGGCCTGTCCAATCGGTGTCTGCGCGGGTTATTTGCGCTTGTAGCTTTTGCTGCCGCTGGGGGTCAGGCAATAGACCCCGCCCCGTGGCCCGGTGCAGAAACTGCCACTGCCACAGGAGCAGCCGTCGCTACTGCGCAACAGGGTTTGTGGACGCGCCGCCTGGCCCGGGTCGCCGTAGCGCGCGGAACAGTTCTTCTTGGAGCCGCTGATGGAGCCGTCGTTACACAGGAACAGCTCGCCGTCGCAACCGGCGATTCCACCCTTCTTGCCGGAGCAGGGTTGATTGGCGGCGAACGCCGGGGCCGCCGCCAGCAGCAACAGGCAAATGCCCAGGGCTTTCCAGTCGAGGTCATGAGGTCGGTGCATTGCGTAGCGTCCCTGCCAGCCAGTAGTAGCTGGATGATATCAACGATTGCCCGACCCGGCCCGCCTGCTACCCTGCGTTGGCCAGGGCACTGGCGCGAAGATGAAAGATTTTTTAGAAAGCCCGCGGCCATTTCTTGGCAAAATGCCGGCCTGTGTCATGAAATCCCAATCAGGTAAGCCCCTATGACCCGCATTCTGACCATCGAAGACGATGCCGTAACAGCCCGCGAAATCGTGGCCGAACTGAGCAGCCACGGGCTGGACGTGGATTGGGTCGATAACGGTCGCGAAGGCCTGGTGCGCGCTGTCAGCGGCGACTACGACCTGATCACCCTGGACCGCATGCTGCCCGAGCTGGATGGCCTGGCGATCGTCACCACCCTGCGCACCATCGGCGTGTCGACGCCGATCCTGATGATCAGCGCCCTGTCCGACGTCGACGAGCGCGTGCGCGGCCTGCGCGCCGGCGGCGACGACTACCTGACCAAACCCTTCGCCTCCGATGAAATGGCGGCCCGGGTCGAGGTGCTGCTGCGGCGCAAGAGCACGGTGCAGGAATTCGAAACCTGCCTGCGGGTCGCCGACCTGGAGCTGAACCTGATCAGCCGCGAAGCGACCCGCGCCGACCAGTTGCTGAGCCTGTTGCCCACCGAATACAAACTGCTGGAATTCCTCATGCGCAACACCGGCCAGATCCTCTCGCGGATGATGATTTTCGAGGAAGTCTGGGGCTATCACTTCGACCCGGGCACCAACCTGATCGACGTGCATATCGGCCGTCTGCGTAAAAAAATCGATCCGCCTGGCATGACCCCGCTGATCCGCACCGTGCGAGGCTCGGGTTATGTCATTGCTGAACCCCTCTAAGGGCTGGCGCTCCTCCAGCAGCCGCCTGCTGGCGCTCTACAGTTCGCTGTTCGTGGCCTGGAGCTGCATCCTCATGGGCGTCATGTACTACGAGGTGTCCGGCTACCTGGAAAGCCTCGCCAAGCACTCGCTGATGCAGCGCCAGCACCTGTTCGCGCGCTTCCAGGGCGAACAGCTGGAAGAGGCCCTGACCACCAGCATGACCTTCGACATGCGCGCCATCGACGCCTACGGCCTGTTCGACGAGCGACGGCGTTACCTCAGCGGGCCGATCCGCGAGATCCCCGACGACCTGCCGCTGGACGGGCAGATCCACGAGCTCAAGAGCTGCATCGACTCCGACGACCCCAACCTGCCCCGCGACAGTTGCGATGCGGTGGCCACCTACACCCGCGATGGCCGCTGGCTGATCCTGGTGCGCGACAACGGCTCGCTGTTCGCGGTGACGCGGATCATCCTCCACGCGCTGCTGTGGGGTGTGTCGCTGACCATCATTCCCGGGGCCGCCGGCTGGCATCTGCTCCGGCGCCGGCCGCTGCGGCGGATCCGCGCCCTGCAGGCCAGCGCCGAGGCGATAGTCGCCGGCGACATGACCCACCGCCTGCCGCTGTCCAACCGCCGCGACGAGCTGGACATGCTGGCGGCCATCGTCAACGCCATGCTCGACCGCATCGAGCGGCTGATGAACGAGGTCAAGGGCGTGTGCGACAACATCGCCCACGACCTGCGCACCCCCCTGACCCGCCTGCGCGCCCAGCTGTACCGCATGCAGCAACAGGCGGTCGAGGGCACGCCGGAAGCCTTGCAACTGGACCAGGTGCTGGCCGAGGCCGACCGGTTGATGGCGCGTTTTCGCGGCTTGCTGCGGATTTCCGAGATCGAGGATCACCAGCGTCGCTCGGGCTTTGTCGAACTCGACCCGCTACCGTTGCTGCGCGAGCTGTATGACTTTTATTTGCCGCTGGCCGAGGAAGGCCAGCTGACCCTGACCCTGGATGTGCCCGCCACGCTGCCGAGCCTGACCGGCGACCGCGCCCTGCTGTTCGAAGCCCTGGCCAACCTGTTGAGCAACTCGATTAAGTTCACCCCGCCGGGCGGCGAAGTGATTCTGCGCGGTGTCGAGGATGGCGGCTGTACGCGCCTGGAAGTCCTCGACTCCGGCCCTGGCATTCCCGAGGCCGAGCGCAAGGCGGTGTTCCAGCGCTTCTACCGGGTCGACGACAGCAACTCCCATGGCGGCTTCGGCCTGGGCCTGTCCATCGTCGCCGCCATCGTCAGCCTGCACGGCTTCAAGCTCGACGTCGGCAGCAGCGACCGCGGCGGCGCGCGCCTGAGCCTCGATTGCCGGCCGAGCCTGATCGGCAAAGACTGAACGGCTGCTACAGAAGAATGCCGGGTGCGATCAGGACAGATGCACCAGGCTGATGGAGTTGCTGCGCAACTCGTACCGCAGCTCCTCGATCATCGCCAGCACGTCCGCTTCAGTCTCAAGCAGCCGCGGGTCGATGCCGGTGACCACCAGGTCGACCCGGCCGCTTTGCGGTTCGTAGATCCGCAGGGTGAAGGTGGAGTCGGCGCCGGTGCTGAAGGCACAGGCCAGGGGCGCGAAGCCCTGTTCGATGTAGCGGCGCAACTGCGCCCGGGAAATCACCCAGGCCTTCCTCAGCGGCGACGCCACAACAGGCCGGCCAGCAGGCCGATCCCTGCGAGGATGGCGACGCTGGCCAAAGGTTTGTCACGGACAAAGCGGGAGACGCTGTCCAGCGCATCGCCATAGGTTTCCTGCAACTGCCCGGCGGCCTGGCGAGCGGCGCCTTCCAGGCGCATCTGCTGATCGTCCAGCAGCTCGCCTACTGCCCCCTGGGCCTTGCCGGCCGCGGTGCCCACCGCACCTTTGATCTGTTCGCTACGCATCGTGCATTCCTTCAGCTGATGATTTTCGGTGCACGGCCCGTGTCCGCCACGGCACCGCACATCACCCAGCCTAAAAAACCCCGTCACGCCGCAAAAGCGCCATTTGTACTGATGGCACTGGTGCATTTGCACCTGTCAGCGCTGCACCTGTCAGCGCTGCACCTGTCAGCGCTGAGCCTTGCCGCGGCGATCGCCGCTGAACAGCCCGCGCTCGCGAGCCCAGACAATGGCCTCGGCGCGGCTGTGCACCGCCAACTTGGAATACACCGTGGCCACGTGATTGCGCACCGTGCTGGGCGCCAGTTGCAGGCGCGCGGCGATCTCCTTGTCGGCCAGGCCCTCGCAGATCAGCCCCAGCACATCGCGCTCGCGGGCGGTCAGGTCGGTAAAGGACGCACTGGGCTGCTCGGCCTGGTTGGCGCTGCGCACATTGGCCAGCTTTTCGATCAGGGTCTGGCTGAACCACGAGGCATCGCGCATCACCTCCTCGATCGCCGACACCAGCTCCAGCTCGGAGCGCTTGCGCTCGGTGATGTCCATCAGCACCAGCAGGTAGCTGGGCTTGCCCTGGATATCCACGGTGTCGGCCGAGACCACGCAGTCGAGCAGTTCGCCGCCCTTCTTCGCCACCCGAAGGTCGACGTTGCGCACATCGGCGCTTTTCTCCAGGGCGCCGAACAGGCTGGCGCAGGCCTGCGGGCTGGCGATGAAACCGACCTCCTCCACTGTCTTGCCCAGCAGCTCCTCGGCGGCATAACCGGTGCTGTCGAGAAAGGCCTCGTTGACGTCGACGATCTGCTGGCTGTCGGCGCCACAGACCAGGGTCGGCACCGGCGTCAGGCGAAACGCCTTGGCAAAGCGCTCCTCGCTCTGGCGCAGGGCGGTCTCGGCCTTGCGCCGCGGCTCCAGGTCCATGAAGGAAAACAGCATGCAGTCTTCTTCGTTGATATCCAGCGGCTGGCCAGCGACGATCACCAGCTTGCTGCCGCCTTCGGGCAGGCGCAGTTCGGCCTGCATCTGCGGGATGGTCGCGCCCTGGTTCAGGCGTTCAATGGCCAGGTCCTTGCGCTCGGCGCCCTCCAGCACATCCACTTCGTACACCGAGCGGCCGATCACCTGGTCGCGGGCATAACCGGTCATTTCCAGGAAGCCCTGGTTGACCTTGATATAGCGCAGGTCGCTGAGACGGCAGATCACCGCCGGCGCCGGGTTGGAATTGAAGGTCTTTTCGAAGCGCTGTTCGGCGCTGGCCCACTCGGTAGCGTCGCTGAGGATCAATACCAGGGATTCCACCTCGCCGGCGCGGTCGGTGAGGATCATGCTGCGTACCCGATGCACCCAGGTGCGTTCTTCCTCGCCCTCGCCGCTGCGCACCTCCACCACCACATCGCTGAAGGTTTCCCCGGCGGCGACCCGGTTGATCGGGTAGCTGTCCAGCGCCAGCGGGTGGTTGTTGCGATAACGCAGGGCGAAACGCTCGGCGTATTGCTGGTCGTCGGCGCCCAGCTCGGCGATCTCCTCGACCCCGTGCATGGCCAGCGCCGCCTCGTTGGCCCAGACGATGCGCCGGTCCGCCTCGAGCAGGATGACCCCGTCGGACAGTCCGGAAATGATCTGCTGCAATTGCCGGCGATTGGTTTCGGTGGCGAGTAGGTCCTGGCTCATGGCGACTCCTCAAAAGCCCGGCGCCACTGGCGTGACGTCGAAAAAAGGCGGGCAGAAACTACGACCACGGCGCTTCGCCATCGTGCCCTGGAGCCGATGCGCCAATGCCAGCGGAGTACTGGAGCCTCGCCTGCGCAGAGGCTAAGCTGCCGCACCCGGCCCAATCCGCCAATGCCATCAAGGAGTGAAGCATGATCACCATCCGTGAAGCTGACAGCCGCGATATCGATGCCCTCCAAGCCATCGGATGCGCCACCTACCGCGAGCATTTCTCCTCGATCTGGACCGCTGAAGGCATACAGCAGTTTCTCGACCAGGACTTCTCCCTCCATACCCTACGAGACTCTCTTGCCGCCAAGAGCGAGCATCTGTGGCTGCTGGCCCTGGACGAGCAACAGCACCCCATAGGTTTCGCCAAACTCAACTGGGCGCGGCCCACTCCGGGCAGCGGCATTCCCGGTGCCGAGTTGCAGAAGATCTATCTGCTCAAATCCCAGGCCGGCAAGGGGCATGGTCGCCGCTTGCTTGAGCATGTGCTGCAGCGCGCCACCGATGCCGGTGAACCCTGCCTGTGGCTGGACGTGCTCAAGAGCAACATTGGCGCCCAGCGTTTTTATGCCAGCGCCGGCCTGCGTCAGGTAGGCGAGGTGCCCTTCAACACCGACCTGGAGCAGATAGGGATGTGGGTGATGGCTTGCGACCTGCCCGGCCGCAGCAACCGCTTGTCACCCCGCTCGCCCCTGTAGCCGCTGGCGCAGCCTGCGATAGACCCGCAGGGTCTCCAGCGCCGGCAAGATCGCCGCGAGCGTGCCGCTCGATCGCAGCCTGCGGCAGCGGCTACACAAGCATTGAGCAGGGCCGGAATATCGAGGGGGCGCATATCCCTGTAGCCGCTGGCGCAGCCTGCGATAGACCCGAAGGGTCTCCGGCGCCGGCAAGATCGCCGCGAGCGTGCCGCTCGATCGCAGCCTTCGGCAGCGGCTACACAGGCATTGCGCGGGAGCGGAATGTTGAGGGGGGCGATATGCCGTGGCTCAGGAAATGCCCAGGGCTTTCAAGCGTCGGTACAGGGTGCGCTCGCTCAGGCCCAGGGCCTTGGCCAGTTCGCTGCGCGAGCCTTCGAACACTTCCAGGGCATGGGCCAATTGTTCCAGGTCCTTGCCCGCGCGGCGCCGGCTCGGCGGCGTTGTGGCGGCGCCGCTGCCGGCGCGCAATTCCTCGGGCAGGTCCTCGACGCGGATCACCCCGTCGTCGCTGAACAGCCGCGCCCGTTCGAGGATATTGCGCAGCTCGCGGATATTGCCCGGATAGGCATACAGGCCCAGGCGCTCCAGGGCCTCTGGCGCGACCCGCGGCACCGCGCCCGGCGCCAGGCGTTGCAGCAGGCTGTCAATCAGCAGCGGCAGGTCGTCGCTGCGCTCGCGCAGGGCCGGCAGGCGGATCGGGAAGGCGCTGATGCGGTAGTACAGGTCCTGGCGGAAAGTGCCGGCGGCGACCATTTCCTTGAGCGGCTTGTGAGTCGCCGAGACCAGGCGGAAGTCCGAATGCACGGTGCGCAGGCTGCCCACCGGGCGAAAGCTGCCAGACTCGATCAACCGCAGCAGCTTGACCTGCATCGCCAGCGGCACTTCACCGATCTCGTCGAGAAACAGGGTGCCGCCATGAGCCGCCTCGGCCAGGCCGATCTTGCGTTGCAGGGCGCCGGTGAAGGCGCCCTTCTCGTAACCGAACAGTTCGCTCTCCAGCAGCGACTCGGTCAGGCCAGTGCAATCGACCACCACCAACGGCCCGCCGGCACGTGGGCTGCCGTCATGCAGGGCGCGGGCGAACAGTTCCTTGCCGGTGCCGGACTCGCCCTGCAGCAGCACCGGGATCTGCGACGGCGCCGCCCGCTGCAGGGCACTCAAGGCCGCATTGAAGGCCGGCGAACGCCCCACCAGCCCCTTCTGCTGCGGTTGCACCGAGGCCACCGCCACCGAACTCAGGCGCTCGACATAGGCCACCACCTGCCCCGTGTCGCCGAGGATCGGCCGCAACTCGACGTCCACATGCTCCGGCCCGCGCGGGGTGTGATGGATATGCAGCAGACGCTCCGGCAGGCGGGTCTCGAAGGCCTTGCGCATCGGGCAATGCTCGCCGGCCTGGTCGCAAGGCACCGCGAACTGGTGGGACACCCGGTAGCACTTGGCGCCGACATGGGGTTTGCCCTCGACGCCGAACTGGCGCTGGTAGGCGGTGTTGGCGGCGAGGATGTTGTAGTCGGTGTCCAGCAGGATCGTCGGCTGCGCGTCATGCTCCAGATAGGACATCAGGGCTAACATTTCAGGATTGGCGAGGGCATTCGGGGACTGGGGCATGGCAACTCCTGGGCGTTGCGCGGCAGCTTAAACCATGGGCCCGGGTTCTGCCATTTCCTGCCATAAACTGCCAATCGACTGCCACCTACAATTGACAGTGACAGCCAGAACGCCCACCCCAGGCCTTTGAATTCAATGAATGGGCGGTAAAAGCAGCGCGCGCCGGTTGGCACGCTTATTGACAGTCCAAGGGACGACTGCCCGCCTTGGCCGGCGTCACCCTATTGTTCGGAGAGCCCCATGATCATCGGCGCATCGCTGTGCGTAGAAGCCTTTTTTGACAGCCAGACGTGGACCATCAGCTACCTGGTGATGGACCTCGACACCCGGCGCTGCGCGCTGATCGACAGCGTGCTGGACTACGACCCCAAGTCCGGCCGCACCCGCACCGAGTCCGCCGACAAACTGATTGCCCGGGTACGGGAACTGGACGCCCAGGTCGACTGGATCCTCGAGACCCACGTGCACGCCGATCACCTGTCCGCCGCGGCCTACCTCAAGGCCCAGCTCGGCGCCCGGGTGGCGATCGGCAACCAGATCACCGTGGTGCAGCAGGTGTTCGGCCGGCTGTTCAACGAAGGCCAGGGCTTTGCCCGCGACGGCAGCCAGTTCGACGTGCTGCTCGAAGACGACAGCCGCTTCGCCATCGGCAACCTCCAGGCCCGTGCCCTGCACACCCCCGGCCATACCCCGGCGTGCATGACCTACCTGGTACAGGTCGCTGAAGAGACCGTGGCCTTTGTCGGCGACACCCTGTTCATGCCCGACTACGGCACCGCCCGCTGCGACTTCCCCGGCGCCGACGCGCGCACCCTGTACCGCTCCATCGGCAAGATCCTCGCCCTGCCAGCGCAGACCCGGCTGTTCATGTGCCACGACTACCTGCCCAACGGCCGCGAGCTGCAATACATGACCACGGTCGCCGAACAGCGCGCCCACAATATCCATATCCATGAAGGGATCGACGAAGACGCCTTTGTGCGCATGCGCGAAGCCCGCGACGCCACCCTGGAAATGCCGGTGCTGATCCTGCCGTCGGTGCAGGTCAACATGCGCAGCGGCCAGTTCCCCGAGCCCGACGACAACGGCGTGAGCTACCTGAAGATCCCGCTGAACGCCCTTTAACACCTATAACGCCACTCCACCAGGAGACGCTGCCATGCGCCCCATTTCCCCCATCCCACGAGCCGTCAACGGCAGCCACCAGGTGCTGATCGTCGGCGGCGGCGCGGCCGGCATTGCCACCGCGTCCAGCCTGATCAGCCGCGAACCGCACCTGGACGTCGCCATCATCGACCCGGCCGACACCCACTATTACCAGCCCGGCTGGACCCTGGTCGGCGCCGGGGTGTTCCGCGCCGAAGACACCGCCCGCAGCATGGCCTCGCTGATCCCCAAGGGGGTGAAGTGGATTCAGGCGGCGGTGAGCAGCTTCGAGCCGGAGCACAACGCCCTGCTGCTCAACGACGGTCGTGTGCTGGGTTATGACCAGTTGGTGGTCTGCCCGGGCCTCAAGCTCGACTGGAACGCCATCGACGGCCTGAGCGAAACCCTGGGCAAGCACGGCGTGACCTCCAACTACCGCTACGATCTGGCGCCCTACACCTGGCAGCTGGCGCAGAACCTCAAGCAGGGCCAGGCGCTGTTCAGCCAGCCGCCGATGCCGATCAAATGCGCCGGCGCGCCGCAGAAGGCCATGTACCTGTCCTGCGACCACTGGCTGCGCAACGGCCGGCTGGGGCAGATCAACACCCGTTTCCTGAATGCCGGTGGCGTGCTGTTCGGCGTGCCGGACTATGTGCCAGCGCTGATGGAATACGTGAAGAAATACGGCATCGCCCTGGATTTCGGCCACAACCTGGTGGCGGTGGACGGCCCTGGTAAACGGGCGACCTTCGTCCGCAACGGTGCCGATGGCCAGCAGGAACGCATCGAACTGCCCTTCGACATGCTGCACGTGGTGCCGCCACAGACCGCCCCGGACTTTATCCGCAACAGCCCGCTGGCCGACGCCGCCGGCTGGATCGATGTCGACCCGCACAGCCTGCGACACAAGCGCTACAGCAACATCCATGGCCTGGGCGACGGGACCAATACCAGCAACGCGAAAACCGCCGCGGCGGCGCGCAAGCAGGCGCCGGTGGTGGCCACCAACGTGCTGGTGAACCTCAAGCGCCTGCCGACCCGGGCACAGTACGACGGCTACGGCTCCTGCCCGCTGACCGTGGAGCGCGGCAAGATCGTCCTCGCCGAATTCACCTACGGCGGCAAGGTCGCGCCGAGCTTTCCGGCCTGGCTGCTCGACGGTCGCCAGCCGACCCGGCGCGCCTGGTGGCTGAAGGAACGCATCCTGCCGCCGCTGTACTGGCGCGGCATGCTCAAGGGCCATGAATGGCTGGCGCGGCCGAGCCTGGTGACGGACCTGCCGGAATCATGAGTGAGTACAGCTTGCTGGGCGCCGGGCTCGGCGCACTGATCGGAGCGATTCTGGCATTGACCGGGGCCGGCGGCGGGATTCTCGCGGTGCCGCTGCTGGTGTTCGGCCTCGGCCTGAGCATGGTCGAGGCGGCGCCCATCGGCCTGCTCGCGGTGGGCCTGGCGGCCGCCGTGGGCGCGGTGCTGGGGTTGCGCGAAGGCATCGTACGTTACCGCGCCGCCGGCTTCGTCGCCGCCATCGGCATCCTCATGGCGCCCGTGGGCCTATGGCTGGCCCACCGCCTGCCGAACCTGCCGCTGGCCCTGCTGTTTTCCGCGGTGCTGCTGTACGCCTGCGGGCGCATCCTGCTCAAGGCCACCCGCGAACTGCGCCACGGCCAGCCGGCACCCCGCGCGGCCTTCCAGCCCTGCGTGCTCAACCCCTTGCAGGGCCGGCTGCGCTGGACCCTGCCCTGCGCCCGCGCGCTGACCGTCACCGGCCTGCTCTCGGGGCTGCTCTCCGGGCTGCTCGGGGTCGGCGGCGGCTTCGTGATCATCCCGGCGCTGACCCGCTACACCAACCTGGACAGCAAAAGCATCGTCGCCACCTCCCTGGCGGTGATCGCCCTGGTGTCCGCCGGCAGCGTGATCACCGCCAGCCTCAGCGGCGTGATGCACTGGACGGTGGGCGCGCCCTTCGCCATTGGCGCGGTGCTGGGGTTGATCGCTGGCCGTCAGGTCGCCCGCTACCTGGCGGGGCCGCGGTTGCAGCAGCTGTTTGCCTTGGTGGGGATGCTGGCGGCGGTGATGCTCAGCCTCGGCGCACTCGGCGCCTGGCACTGAGCTCATGAACTCGCTCCCACTGTGGGAGCGAGCTTGCTCGCGATAGCGTCCACTCAAACGACAAAAACATCCCGGCAATAAACCGTTCCTACAACCAAATCAGCCACTGCGTCGCCGCTTGCAGAATCCTCCTAAATCCCTGCCCCGCCATTCCCGGTACGGTTTCCAGCGCCCCTTTCGCCTGAACCAGGACCTGCCATGGCCAGCAACGGACCCGGGCCGATGCCCAATCTTCTACGGCCCGCCAATCCCAACCAAAGCCCCGCCGAACGCGCCGCCGAAACCGACCAACCCAGCTACGGCGAACAGCTCTGGGCCCAGTACGAGAAATACGCCAAAGAGCCTGCGCCACCGCCTGAAAAGGTCCAGGTGGCGCTGCGCATCGGCGTGTTCTTTGACGGTACCGGTAACAACGCCAGCAACTCGGCCATGGGCCAGCTTTGCGGCGCGCAGCATGCCATTGAAACCAGGGATATCGATGGCAGCTGCAAGCCGTATATGAGGGATCCGGAGAGTAGTTATGGGAATGATGTGAGCAATGTTAAGCGGTTGAGTGATTTGTACTATTCCACTCAGACGCCTGAGGGTGAAGGTCTGCAAAAACGTGCCTTTCACTCCATTTATATCGAAGGTATCGGAACGCGGACTGGCGAAAAGGACAGTCTGATTACCTCGGGAACAGGGCGCGGCGATACGGGAATATCAGGATGTGTGCAGAAGGCATTTATTGCGATCAAGCAACGTATTGGTCTTTTCTTCGAGCAGAACCCGGACAGCGAAATCTTATCCCTGACCTTTGACACTTTCGGCTTTAGCCGAGGCGCCGCAGCGGCTCGGCACTTTGCCAATGAAGTCGTGCGCTGGCTGGGGCCGCTTGAACTGATTCTGCACGACCACTCCAATGCCTTCAGCCCCCGTTTCAACCGGCAGTACGGCCACGATGTTGATATGGGTTTTATCGGCCTGTTCGATACGGTGCCGTCGGTTGCCGGCGTGAGTAATCTGGGCAACGTGCGCAGCGCCATTGCTCCGGGTATCAAGCTGCACCTCGACCGCCGCTACTTTCGCTCAGTCGTCCAGTTGGTCGCCCGGGATGAGCATCGATCCAACTTCGCCCTGAGCCGAGTCAAACCCGACCATATGGAGATCACCCTGCCCGGTGCGCATTCGGATATCGGCGGCGGTTATCTGGATGAGGTGCAGGAATGTGTACTGGTCAGTCCGATGCAGGCGCTGGAGGTACCACTCAATACTGACGTGACCCAGACCTCGATTTACCGGGACGCAACCCAGATCAGAAAACGCTGGTTGGCCAAGGGCTGGCCCGCACAATGGCTGGAAATCATCACACCGGAGCCGATGGTTCTGCCGCAGAATTCACAGGATCGCCTCGGCTTACGACAAAAGCGGGTGTATGTCGGTGTACAGCTCAAGAGGCCCATGAGCAACAAGCTGGCGAAGGTGTATCTGCGCGTCATGTATGAACTGGCCAAGGAGAACGGTGTGCAGTTCGAGGACATCCCAGAAACAACCGAATATGCGATTCCATTGGAGCTTCAAGCGCTTTGTGACAGATTTATCGCCGGTGACTACAGTACAACTCCAGCCGAGGAGACCCTGCTCAAGCTGCGTTACATCCATCTCTCGGCCCACTGGAACCACCCGCTTGGCAAGCAGGATGGCGGCAGCCTTAAAGTCGTCTATATCAACGCCCCCACGGCGGATGCCGTGCGTGTGCAACACCCTCACGTACCTGACTGGACGCTTTGGTAATGAGAGTATTCATCGCCCTCCTGGGCGCACTGCTGTTGACTGGCTGCCTGGCCAGCGATCCACTTTCAGGTAAAAACGACCCAAAAAACCCTTGGTGGGAACTTGGATTTACCGAACCCTATTACATGAAAGTCTGGGTCGAGGACAGCGCGGTAGAGGACATCAACGGAAAACAGTTTCACCGCACGGGTGGGACTGCTGCGGGTGGCCGCCCTGGTTACAAAAAGGAATGGGCCAGAGGTTGGGACGGAGTTGGTATTGATGGCAAGTCCGTGGTCGGTGCCGACCTGCCCAAACGCATTTTCGTGCGCTGGCAATCGGTGGTTGAACCGCAAACCTATCGGGTATGGATCGACATCCCGGAAGAGGCCCGACAGATCATGCGCAAGACCACCGCCCGTCGGTGTCCAGAAACGCCACAGCAAACCGCCAGCTATATGGCCTCAGTCAATCTGGGATTGGCGCCAGGGGGCATTGTTCAGGTCTGGGTAAGAGATGAATGTCATCACCCGATCAAAGTCACCCGCGTCCAAGCCGACGTTGAGCCTTTAGGGCCGAGCCAAGGCAAAACCAATGGCCGTTACGCCTACCAGATCAGTGAAGAGTCCAAACGCTACATAGAGAAGTACGGCATTCCCTATGGCAGTTGGTAATCAACTTCCTTCTGTATATGAAGAGCAGGTTGCTAATAAACCCTATCCACTCATGCAACTGACTGGACGCTTTGGTAATGAGAGCATTCATCGCTCTGCTGGGTGCACTGCTGTTGACTGGCTGTCAAGTCACCCACCCATTATCCGGAAAGAATGACCCACACTTGCCTTGGTGGAGCCTGAACTTCACCGAGCCGTATTACATGAAGGTATGGGTTGAAGACACAGCGGTAGAGGATATCAACGGCATACTGTTCCGCCGGACTGGCAGTGCTTCTGCTGCTGGCGGCAACCCAGGCTACAACAAGGAATGGGCCAGAGGCTGGGATGCCGTTGGGGATACTGGCAAACCAGTGGTGGGGGCTGATCTCCCGAAACGTATTTTTGTCCGTTGGCAATCCGTGGTAGAGCCACAGACGTATCGGGCGTGGGTGGATATCCCGGAAGAAGCCCTACAGATCATGCGCAAGGCAACTGCCCAACGCTGCTCTCTGTACCCTGAACGTAGCTCTTCTTATCTGGCATCCCTCTATTTGGGGCTGGCCCCTGGCGGCATAGTTCAAGTGTGGATCAGAGATGAATGCTATCGTCCGGTCAAGGTCGCTCGTGTCCAGGCGGAGATTGAACCGCTGGGACCGCACCTGGGTAAATCCAACGGACACTATTACCCGCTACCCGAGAACTCCAAACGCTACATAGAGAAATACGGCATTCCCTATGGCAGTTGGTAACCCCCCCTAGCGAACAATCCCCACCAAGGCTAGTGTCCAGACCTACCCCTCAAAGGACTCCTCCACATGGACTGTGAAATCCGCCCCGCCCACACGCAGGACGCCGACGCCATCAGCCGCCTGATCATCGCCGCCCTGCAGACCAGTAATGCCCGGGACTACCCCGCCGCGGTGATTGCCCAGGTACAGGAAAACTTCAGCCCGCACGCCGTGCGCCAGCTATTGAGCAAACGCCAGGTCTGGGTGGCACAGGCGGCCGGTGAAATCGTCGGCACCGCCAGCCTCGACGGCCCTGTAGTGCGCTCGGTCTTCGTCGCCCCGGATAGGCAAGGCCAGGGCGTCGGCCGCCAACTGATGGCCGAACTCGAGCGCCAGGCTCTGGGCGCCGGCCTCACCCAGCTGACCGTGCCCGCCTCGATCACCGCCGAAGGCTTCTACGCCAACCTGGGCTTTCGCACCCTGCGCGAGCAATACCACGGCGAAGAACGCACCCTGATCATGCAACGCGAGCTGGGTCAGACAACGCACACCCTGTAGCCGCTGCCGAGCAGCGCGAGGCTGCGATCGGCTGCGCAGCAGTCGCCAAACCTGCAAATACGATCTATCTGAATAGACACCAAGTCGACCGACAACACCTCAAGGCAAAGCCTCAAACCGCCCACTCCCCTCATTCCACTGAAACCCCGGCAACTTGCAGTCGCTCAAACTGAGCCGCAGGCTCTGCCCCTCGGCCTGCACCTGCAACATATCCACCCCTTGATACAGACAACCCGGCGCCGCCAGCGTCAGGGTCTGCAGCGGTTTGCCGCTGGCCTTGTCCACCACCTCGATCGCCGTTATCCGCTGGTCATTGCCCTGCATCGGCACCTGGAAATACCAGCGCTTGGTGGATGCGCTCTGCAACAGCGTGGTGTTCGGCTGCGGCCACGAACGGTCCGAGTCCACCAGCGCCACCAGCTTCAGGCTGATGGGCAAGGTCTTGCCGGTGCGATAGCTGGTCCAACTGCCACGCACCTGCTCGCTCTGGCGGCTGACCATCAGGTCGTTGAACTGCAAGCGCGCCACCGGCAGGCCCTGCTCGTCCAGCTCGTCCATGGCCAGCACCTTGTTGCTGAAACTGAAGGTCGGCTTGAGGCGGATCGGCGTGCGATAGCGCTGGTAGGCATAGGTCCCCTGGTACAGCGCGTTCTGGCTGCCCAGCGTCAGCACAATGGCCTGCTTGCCCAAGGTGCCCTGGTACACCCCATGGGCCGCTTGCGCCGGCACTAGCCACGACACCAGCAGCACCGCCGCCAACCCGCGAAAAACATTAACCCGCCGCATCAGAAACGCCCCTCGAGAGACTGAATGAATTCCAGCCGGTCAGGGCTGATCACGCGGTAATAGTCCCTACGCTGGGTGCCCGCACTGAAGTTGATAAAGTCCTGCTTGCTAAACTCCATCTGCCCGCCGGCAAAGCGCACAGTGCCCTCGACGGCCAACTGCTCCAACTGCGGATGGCGCAGATACGCCTGGGTCTGTGGGTGGTACAGGTAATACTGGGTCGGCGCGCACAGCACACTGCCGTACGGGCCGTTCAAGCTGTAGCCCTGCACCTGGAAATCAAGGGTGGAATCGGCATCGAAATGCTCGAAGGTCAGGGTGCGGGTCCCGGTCGGAGCCAGGCACCACTGCCCGCCCACCTCCTGCACCACCTCGCCGGTAGCCCGGCTCAGCACCCGGATAGTGTCCACCCGCCCCCTGTCCTCCCCGGCATTGCGCACGGCATGCACACTGAAATAGAACTGCTGGTCGGCCGCCGGCTGCAACAACTCACCGTCAAAAGCCTCGCGCTGACTCCCGCCAAAACGCATCACCCGCTGCAACTGCAACGGCTGCTGTACGCCCGTACGCAAATCGACCAAGGCCCCCTGCAACGCCTCGGCCCCCTCGGCAAAGGGCTGCAACGACACAGCCGCCGCCGGCAGCGTCGGGTTATCCATGATATTGATCAACAGCCCCCTGTCCGGCCAAAACGGCGTGAGCTCCAAAGGCATCGGCAAGCGCTCGGCCCCGCTAAACCAGTAGCCGGACATCCCGCCGCCATATTGCGAGTCATACACCAGTGCCAGCTCCACCGGCGTATCGCCGAGCGTGCCGCGATAAGTGGTGACCGGGTTGGCGCTGGCCGTGGGCACACTCAGCGCCCAACCCACTAAAAGCGCCGGCGCCAACCGGGATAGAAAATGCCCCAGGCGAGACACACCACCCCGCGTCCCTGCCCCTACTCGCCTCCCGCCACCAACGGACTGGGTCATGCCTGCGCTCCTTGCAATGGGTAAAAGGCGCGCAGGATAGCAAAGTCTTACGCCCTGTAGCCGCTGCCGAGCCCGCGAGGCTGCGATGGGGCGCGCAGCGCCCCCAAACCGGCACACCCCGATTATCCAGCTACACCTCAACAGCTGAATGGCGTCACGGCCTGGACCTGCGGTAACCGCTACGGAGCGTTAGCAACCATTCTGCTTGCGACAAGGATCAACGACTCAGCCTCGCCCTACCCACAATCGAGACCTTTCCTACAGCCCCGCCGTTGTTCCTAAAGCAGCCCAGACCTATAGTTTGAATCGCCCCGGATTCTCTAGACACCTTGCAAGCTCATTGCGTAACGCTTTTCAAACTCTACCGGTGACAGCTGATTGTTGAAACTATGACGGCGTTTTGCGTTGTAGAACATCTCGATGTAGTCGAACACATCGCTACGAGCATCTTGCCGCGTGGTGTAGATTCTCCGCTTGATACGCTCCCGCTTTAGAAGCTGGAAAAAGCTCTCGGCTACGGCGTTGTCATGACAGTTGCCTCGGCGACTCATGCTGGCAACCAAATTATTCGCCTTCAAAAAACTGCGCCAAT
>NZ_OBDX01000065.1:0-5795 GCF_900215185.1 Pseudomonas sp. LAMO17WK12:I10
AGAGATCCAGCACGACAGCCAGGTAATGCCATTTCCCTTGAGCCCAGATGTAGGTGATATCGCCACACCAGATCTGGTTGGGTGCCGGCACTTCAAACTCTCGATTCAAGATATTCGGAATATCCGGCCGCTCGACCGTCGCCTGTTTGTAGGCATGTGATCCAGGTTGTTTGCTGACTAACGCCAGTTCCCGCATCAGGCCACGCACCTTGAACCGTCCGATTTGCTCGCCATCTTCCTGCATCATCGACACGATGCTGCGGCTGCCGGCGGCGCGCTACAGGGCGCTTTCATACGACCTCCTTATTGATCACGCGGTGCTGCCACTGCTTCAGGTTTTCAATCACTCGACTTGCTTGGGCAACGCTGAGCCATTGCAGCGCAGACACCTTGGTCATGCTTTTCACGAAGCTGGCCTCGGCCTACCAGAAGCTTGCGGGAACATTAACTGCGGAGTTGCGTCAGGCTCTCGCCCGCCGCGATACCACACTTTTGGGGGTGGTGCTCAACGTACTGCCGGCCTGGCCGGACTGCTGCTTTCGACCAGAGGCAGTGAAGCACCCTCGCTCCAGAGACACGCTGGCATTCGTGCCGGCGATTTTCGGAGATGAGGAACTGATGCCCAAGGAACAGGCGCTTTTGGACCTATGCCTGGCGGAGAAAGCCAACAACCGTAAGGTTCTGGCTTACTCCGTCTACACCGGAACACGGGACACAACCAGCAGGCTCAAGCGAATGTTAGAGCAGGCAGGTTTGAAGGTTGCGGTTCTTCGAGCCTCAGTGGATACGGCCAGGCGAGAGGACTGGATCCTCGACCAAGTTGATCGCGGGATCGACGTGCTGATCACCAACCCGGAGCTTGTAGAGACTGGGCTGGATCTGCTCGACTTTCCGACCATTGCGTTCCTGCAGACGGGTTACAACGTGTACCCCCTGCAGCAGGCGGCGCGACGGTCGTGGCGGATCGGGCAAAAGCAACCTGTGCGAGTCATTTTCTTTGGCTATGCCGGCAGCTCGCAGATTACCTGTCTGCAACTGATGGCCAAGAAGATTGCCGAGGCTCAAAGCACGTCGGGAGACGTGCCAGATTCAGGTCTCGACTCGTTGAACCAGGATGGTGATTCAGTGGAGATGGCACTTGCCAGGCAATTGATTGCTGCATAACAACAGGGCCGCCTTCGGGTGACCTTTTTTCTCCTAGAACTCTTTTGGTCAGATTCGGCACCTGATGCGTTTCTTTTTTACAGCTGTGCAACAGGTCCAGGTCAGGCATGCACTATGTAATCAAGGTCAAATTCAGTGCTTGTCCGATACCGACTCTGCCAAGCGACAGCGACGCAGAGCACACCGCAGAACACCATCCAAAGTCGGTGCTAGCCATTCAGGCGCTTCATGGTTGTTTTCCTATCAGTGACTAATTTAGTAATCCTGCTGCCACTACAACACCCTCAAGGGCTGACTGCCCCCCTATACAGAAGAAGCTCAATAGGTTTTGTTCGAGCAACCCAATGAATTGTCAAAGACCCAGATCCAGAAAATCCACCGATTGTTTTCCGAAAATCATCGGCTGGCGCAGCCGCTTAATGAGCGCGAGATGGATGATGAGGAGACGCCTTGGGAAATTTCATACAGAACTTCAGGTCGTTGCCTCGGTTGTTTGTCTGGGCTGCGACGCATAATGAGGTACAGCTCTTCAGCGCTGGCCGATAAGCATCATCGATCCACCGGCCCCATGAGTCGCCAGTAAGCAGCTGTGCATTGCCCGTGGGTAATGCGCTTGTGGATTTCCATTGCCTCTCACTTGGGTGAAAAGCAGTTTTTCTAGAACTACGAGAACGCCATTTCGGCTCTCATACTCAACACTAAGGATTCATGTTATGAAAAAAATGCCCCTCGCTTCTTCGGTATTCGCTACTGCTCTACTGGGTGCCGCCAGTGTTTCCGTGCAAGCTGCTCAAAACCCTTTTGCCGTGCAGGAACTGAGCAGTGGATACAGCCTGGCTGCCGCTGAGAAGGCCAAGGAAGGCTCCTGTGGGGAAAGCAAATGCGGTGGCTCGAGCAAGCCCGCGGCCACCAAAGATGGCAAAGCCAGCCATGAAGGCAGCTGCGGAGCCGAAGCCAAAGGCAAGGAAGGTTCTTGCGGCGAAGCCAAGGCTTCCAAAGCCGGTCATGAAGGTACCTGTGGTGGCGACATGAAGGGCAAGGAAGGCACCTGCGGCGCCGACAAGAAGAAGTCCTAAAACCGAGGGGACAGACCATGCACAAGACATTCGTCAGTGGGGCCGGCCTGGGTTTGCGTCGTGGCCTGCTTAACGGGCTTATCGAAAGCGCTGCCGGGCAAGTCGACTTCCTTGAGGTTGCTCCGGAGAACTGGATCGGCATTGGCGGCCGGCTGGGTCGCCAGTTCCGCGAACTCACTGAACGCCTGCCGCTCATGTGCCATGGACTGTCCCTCAACCTGGGCGGCTATACGCCGCTGGATCTCGACTTGCTACAAGCGATCAAGGACTTTCTCGATGAACATGCCATCCGCGGCTATAGCGAACACCTGTCGGCCAGCGCTGACCACGGCCAGCTCTACGACCTCATGCCGCTCCCTTTTTGCGAAGAATCGGTACATCGGGTCGCCGCGCGCATTCGCCTTGTTCAGGACATTCTCGAACGACCATTGATCATCGAAAATGTGTCCGCCTACACCCGTTTGCCAGGGGAGTTGGATGAAGTGGCGTTTATTCGTGCCGTCCTGGAAGAAGCAGACTGCCAACTGCTGCTGGACGTCAACAATGTGTACGTCAATGCCAGTAACTTCGCTTTCAATCCCTACGCCTATATCGCGGCCATGCCCAGTGAACGCATTGCTTATCTGCACATGGCTGGCCATCAGGATGAAGCGCTTGACCTGAAGATCGATACCCATGGAGCGGCAATCTGCAGCCCTGTATGGCAATTGCTGGCCCATACCTATGCCTGCCATGGCGAGCGCCCCACGTTGCTCGAGCGCGATTTCAACTTTCCGCCACTGCCCGAACTCTATGCGGAGGTGGAGAAGATTCGCCGCTTTCAAGCCCTGGCCAATAGATCGAACAATTCACAACTCGGGTACGGCACATGAATGCAAGACAGTGGCAGGAGCAATTCGCGGCACGGATTCGTGATCCCGAACGAGCGACTCAGCCTTCCTGGATACAGCCTGAACGCATGGCAATCTATGAAGAGCTGTTCTTCAACAATGTGGAAAGTTTTGTGAGCAACGGCTTCCCGATACTGCACAGTCTGTTTGATGATGAACGCTGGCAGCGGTTG
This sequence comes from Pseudomonas sp. LAMO17WK12:I10, assembly GCF_900215185.1. Classification (NCBI taxonomy): domain Bacteria; kingdom Pseudomonadati; phylum Pseudomonadota; class Gammaproteobacteria; order Pseudomonadales; family Pseudomonadaceae; genus Pseudomonas; species Pseudomonas sp. LAMO17WK12:I10. The sequence continues at coordinate 3,304 of NZ_OBDX01000065.1, forward strand.
ATCAGGGACTTCTTGCGGGACCATCGCTGCACGACTCCCTATTTCAGCAAGCTGGGTGAAGAGTTCATTGCCTGGTTGGAAACGTCTTATCAGTCCGAAGAGGGCGATCCCCCCTTTATGACAGAGCTGGCTCATTACGAATGGATTGAGTTGGCCCTGACCCTGGCTGACTCCGCTGCCTGTGGGCAGCTGCCTGCCGGGTCATGGCACTGGTCACCTCTGGCCTTGCCGCTGGCCTATCGATGGCCTGTGCACCATCTGGGACCTAAGTACTGGCCGGCGTCAGAGCCAGAACTATCGACCTGCCTCCTGGTATGGCGTGACGCTCAAGAACAAGTGCGTTTCATGCAGCTCACGCCCTTCGCCTATCACCTTGCCTGCCGCTTGCGAGAGGCCGGCGAAAAGGGAGAAGTGCCGAGGCTTGCAGAGCTGCTGCCGGAACTTGCCAAACAGTCAGGACTGAGTGCCAACGAAGCTTATTTTCAACACGTTCATGCCTTGCTGAGGAGCTGGCTACGCCAGAACATCCTACTCGGTGCATTGCCTTTGGAGTGATTATGCTTAACTTTTTTGACCGTTCGTACCAACTGCTCAACTCAACACGTCGTTTGAGCTTTCTTGCTCCCTTGGCGCTGCGTCTGTTCCTAGTCCCGGTGCTGTGGATGGCCGGAACGCACAAGCTGACAGACATGCCAGCCACCATCGAATGGTTCGGCAATGCCGATTGGGGGTTGGGGTTCCCCTTCCCGACGCTTCTGGCCTGGTTGGCAGCCCTGACAGAAACTCTTGGCGCGATGTTGCTGCTGTTGGGGCTGGCTGTACGCTGGATCAGCATTCCACTCATGGTGACCATGCTGGTGGCGATTTTCGCTGTCCACTGGCCAAACGGTTGGCAGGCCATTGCCGATGTCGGAGCGCCTTTTGCCAACGATCAAGTAATAAGCTCCGGGCCGAAGCTGGAACGGGCAAAGCAAATCCTCGAGGAGCACGGCAACTACGCGTGGCTCACCTCTAGTGGCCACTTTGCCATCGTCAACAATGGCATCGAATTCGCTGTGACCTACCTGATCATGTTGCTCAGCTTGTTTTTCAGTGGCGCCGGCACCTGGTTTTCGATGGATTACTGGATTGCCAAAATCTGGCGCAAGCCCTCTGGCTTGCCACTATGCCCGCTGACCAGAGTATAGATTTCAAGGTGGTTTTCCCTCGTTGCGGGCATGCTGGCGATAGCCTTCGTGCCGGCGCGGCACGCCGGGCTGTTTGATCCGGCGTTCAAGCAGCAGATTGTGATCACGCATGACCCGGTAAATCCGTGTCACGTTGATCGCGGGTAGCCGAGGCCATGGACATGTTCTGCATGGGCGCCGACGGCGAGATGTTCAACCGCGAAGGTACGCCCTGGCCTGAGGCGAATTTGACGATCGTTGACTTGGCCACCTACTCCCGCGAGGGCTATATTACTCAGTTGTCGATCGCCTATATCTCGCTGCTCAACACCGTGAACAATATCGCTGAGCGCGACCAGTTCAAGGGCCGCCCTATCGTCAAGCTGACTGACGAAGGGCACATCATTACCAAGAACCCATTGCTTTCGCCCTACGCCGTCAAGATCACCAAAATGTGGCGAAAGCTCGGCGCCTGGTTCTGGCTCGCCACACAGAACGTCGACGACTTGCCTCTGCCTGTCTGGTGGGCATTTATGCATGCACTATCCAAAGATTTAACCAGTGGGGCTGTCGCTGCAATTCCTTGTGGCACGGATCTCAGACAGATGCGAATGGACGTCGACAATGCCCGCATCAGCAACCCTCTACTCGCCCAGGAAGTGACAGACTTTACTCATGACTGCTACTGGCCTTGTTCATGCGACAACCTGACTTAAGGTCATCAGCAAGTACATCTGAAACGCTCAAGGATCTGAACTGGATTGGTTCCCACTTTTTTCTGAACACCTCCAGCTACTACAACACCGATTACTCCAAGACTCCACGCACCTCATGGCCATACAACGCCAGTCGTGATGCAGGCCTTCCAGAGGTGTCTGGCGGCGGTGGTTAACCAAACTGATATCCCCGCAGTTTGTTCGGCCTTTTGTTAAAAGTAACAAAAATGATTTCATTGACGCCGAGGCGATCTGTGAAGCCGCCTCACGCCCTTCGATGCGATTTGTCTCGCCTAAAACCGAGGCCCAGCGAACGCTCTCAGTACTGCATGTATGCGTGAGTCGCTGGTACGCGACCGCACCAAAACAATCAATCAACTCCATGGCTTCCTGCTGGAGTTCGGCATCAGCCTGCCTCTGAGCCGGACGGTCATAAAACGTCTGCCTAGCGTTCTGGCTGGGCATAAGTTGCCGATACGGCTCAGCACATTGTTACAGCGGTTACACGCACACTTCGGCTATCTGGATGAGCAAATCATGCAGCTGGATAAAAAGATGGCTGGCCAACTGGCTGACGATGATCTGGGCAGTCGTTTGCTGACTATGCCCG
>NZ_OBDX01000086.1:0-1531 GCF_900215185.1 Pseudomonas sp. LAMO17WK12:I10
TGTCCAGGCAGAAGAAATGGTAACTTTAGTTTATTTTGTCTACACCCTCCTAGATCAACGACCCCTTGCTGAATCGATTGGTACACAGTGCTTATCGAATCGTGATGAAGGGCGAGGCGCTGCGACGTAAAGGATGAAAGAAGCGGTATCGTGAGCGATGTGATTAGAACTTAGTCCCCGCGTAATCGGGTGGGGGAACCGGTGTAAGCGTGCGCCCAACTCGCTTGCGTAAGTCAGGCCGGCACTCACTGATGCGGTAGCAATTGCCCGATCCCACTCACCCGCTGTGTCGGCAGCCGTCTCAGCACATTTATCAGATAGGCGTACGTATCATGCCCGTTCATGTGTGCTGACTGGATCAGGTTCATGATCGCCGCCGCCCGTTTGCCACTGCGGAGCAACCCGGCAAATAACCAGTTCGAGCACTCAAGGGCCGCTGGTCGGTTCTGATTCTCCACTGGGTTGTTGTCGATGGGCACAGCACCATCTGTAAACTCGCAAGTTTGTTGGCACACACTTGCAGGATGATTGGCATGGCCCTCAGCGAACGTGAGGGCGGCAATTTGCGCGATATTTGTCACCAACCGGCATCGCAAGGATCCTTGCGTGCGGTCGTATGGCGATGGATTTGCGGGGCGCTTAGCCGCGAAGCGGTCTTGGGCAGCACTAACTCGGTTGGCGCAGGCCCCGGATGGTAATCACCGGGACATGCACCAACGACTGGCTTAGGCACCGATCACCATGTTGTCCAACGGGGAGACGATCAAGGTCCCCGGCTCACTCGTGTCCATCTGCACTTGATAGTCCCGATACGTGCGGTTAAGGGCTTGGTCTTCAGCGACTACACGGAGGGTGCCGTTACCGTCTAGGATTTGTTCACTAGTGAGCGTCAGCGACCACTTGCCCGCGTCATCAACCTTCACTCTCGTGTACCATTTCCAAGCAATAACGATATCGCTACCCGCCTCGGCGCTACCGGTCAGGGTGAGGCCGGCAGCCTGCTCGGCGCTCGTGATCCGATTGTCGCCAGTCACCGGATCAAGCACCGGTTTATCCGGAACGATCGTATCCACCGTCACCATCCGGTTGATTGTGGAGACTTTGCCGGTTTGGCTCGTGACGGTGGCTGTGATGGTGGTATTGCCATCGGCCGGTACCTCGCTACTGCTAAAGCCTACCGACCACTCGTCGTTGGCGTCAGCCGTTACGCTCTTGCGCGCACCCGCCCACTCCAGCTCAACGCTACTACCCGCCGCCGCACGACCGCTGACGGTGACGCCTAAACTCTTCTCGTCGGCATTCACCTGACTGTCGTGGCCCACTTCGGCAATCTTCGGCGCTCCGGGTCCACCCGTGAAGGTGTCGCTCTTCCAGTCATCGACCGTGTCGCTGGTCAGTGCGCCCTGGGCCTTAAGATCGTCGACAGTGGCCGACGGGCCCTTGCCGGCCAGGGTGGAGCGCACCGTGTCGGTACGGACCGCGCCATCGGCGAACACCAGCAGATCGCGGGTCAAGCCGATCAGGCCATTGC
>NZ_OBDX01000088.1:0-1503 GCF_900215185.1 Pseudomonas sp. LAMO17WK12:I10
GAATTCGCCCAATGCGGTAGTCGCCAGTTTCGCCAACGGCTCTAGCGTTACCGCATGCGCCAAAGCATGAGCCGTCGTGGAAACTGTTGGGATACGCGCCGATGGAGCGCATGTTTCGCAGTTTGAAAACTGAATGGATACCGACCGTGGGCTACATGACGGTTCAAGGCGCGCACCGAGACCCCTGGCGTAGAGAAAAGCCTTTTTCCTGCAAATAACCGTTGATGACCGCGAGGATCGCAGGGGCCAACTTATGCTTTTCCAGCAGGTGCCGAAAGTTCATGATCGTGGTGTCTTCGGGGATCGGCGCGCTCAGGTTCAGGCGCGCGAACTGGCGCATGGGCGTGATTTCATACAGCGCCTCTTCCATCGCCGGGTCGCTCAGAGAGAACCAGTTTTGCAGCAGATGAATGCGCAGCATGGTTTCCAGCGGATAGGGTTTGCGACCACCGCCTGCCTTCGGGTAATACGGTTCGATCAGCTTCAGTAGACCGCTCCAGGGCACAACCTGGTCCATCTCGGCGAGGAACCGTTCGCGGCGAGTTTGCTTACGTTTGCCGGCGTATTCGAAGTCGGAAAAGCTCATCTGGCTCATGAAGGGCTCGGGTCAGGTGATGAGACTGTATTTCAGCACGTTTGGGGACTTGTTCGGAGTTTCCCTAATTAAAATACTTGTGCTGGGCGAGCGGAAATTGAAAGTGTTTTTTTGGTGGCGGGGTGAAAGTGGAGCACTATCAGGGGCTGTATAAATTATTATGCACCAGCCTGTAGGGCTACGCATCCTATGCGTCGCTGCATTTCAAGTACGACCTATCGATCTAAGCAGCTTTGTTGAGATAGATATGCATATTATTAGTGTCACTCCATATAAAGAACAAGCTTCCCGCGAACCCTTTGGGGGGGTGAATAAAACTGAGTACGAATTATGCCGGGAGGGCATTCCAATTTCGTTTAGCAGTGAAGTTGACTTCGAAAGTACATTTGATGCAGCTATTAAAGCTAGCATAGCTGGGCAGCTCCTGGGTGTAGTAAAAGCCGCAGATTATGGTGACGGTAATTTTTATCTGACGGATCTCTATACTAACAAATTGCCAAGGGACGCTCGAATCAAAGGGATGGGAACCATTCTGCTTCATCAAATGGCCTGCTTGGCGAACCAATATGAATATGGCTGCATAAAATTGGCAGCCACCCGATCACCCGGCGAACAGCATCCCGCTCCGTTTTATGAACGATTTGGATTCTCCTTGAATAAGGAGTTTCACGCTGATGAGAGTGTAAGCGAGTGCGTTGAACAAAATCATGGGATGACTATTCATATGTTGGCTGACACGAACAAAGTTCTGGAATACACCAAGCATTATCTTGATTGCAATAATAACTGAAGCCTATTGCCTGCTGTCCCAAGCTAAGAAGGTGTAGACAAAATAAACTAAAGTTACCATTTCTTCTGCCTGGACAGCCTCGAAGTCATGCCTAGAATCGGACGCCCGCCCGCGATTA